>DATBBB010000080.1:0-39800 GCA_036271215.1 Kofleriaceae bacterium
ATGGGCGATACCACGAGCACCGAGCACATCTTTCGCGGCGTTCTTAATAAGCTTTCGGGGCTTAGGCGTAACGAACGCTCTCGCCCAGAGCGCTGGGTCACGCAGCGGCTGAGTCAGGCCTTCGGCGTCGTCCCAAGGAAAAAGCAGTCGACTGTGTTGTCTCTGCTCCCCCGTTTCCGCAGATGCTTCGATCACGGTCCCCCGCGCCGTTGATGCACGGCCCGCACGATACCACAGCTGGTGGTCATTATGCATCGCCGTGACGCAGCGCGGCGATGTGTTCGTCGAGCGCCTCGAGCTGCGCCTCGAGCTCCTTGGCCATCTTGTCGGCCTCACGGACGATTTTGTCGGCAGCCGAGACAGTGGTCTCCGCGAACCGCTTGATGTCCGCGATCCGCTTGAGATGTTTCTCGATCGCACGCACGGTCACCTCGATCTCGTGGACCGCCTCGGCGCTGTCGGCGTTGGCGACACGCTCGCGGATGACGAGCGCGCGGGCGACACTGTACGCGGCGCGAAGCACCCAGTCGAGCTGCGGATCCTCGGGGGCCCACGCCACGACGATCGACTCGCCGTAGCGCGTGAACGTCTCGATGCCCGCGGGTGCGGTGTGGGTGGAGTACACGAACACGCCGACCTGGGCCTGGCGGTTCTTGCGCGCGACGTCGATCTCGGCGAGCGCGGCCTTGAGCGCGACGCTCTTGGACTGCTTGGCCTCGAACACGATGGCCGAGCCAGGCGCGGAGCTGTCCGGGCCGAGCGTCACGACGTGATCGCCGACCTTGCTGTTCTTGATGAGGCCCGTGCGGGTGCCGGTCACCTCGTAGATGTCACCGACCCGCTGGGCCTCGGCGGCGAGCACGGTGCCGACGGCGGCCTCGAACTCCTCACCGTGGCGAGTGCCGCGCGCACGCTCGGCGCGCTGCGCGGTGAGCGTCGCGATCTGCGCCTGCACACTGGTCGCGAACTCTGTCTGCTTGTGCTGGAGGCTCGCGAGCAACGCCGTGAGCTTGTTCAGCGCGGACTCCTGGTTGTCGAGCGAGAACTCGTCTGAGATACGCTTCTGCGCAGCCTCGACACGGCCGACCAGGCGCGACAGCGCGGAGTCAGGCCGGTCAAGCGAAAACTCGCCGACGACGGCCTTCACCTGGTGCTGCATGTTGGAGTTCGCCGCGGCGTGCGCCGTGGTGAGCTCGGCGATCAGCCGCGATAGCGCGGAATCCTTGCGGTCGAGGCTGAACTGCTGGAGCACCTGCTCGGCCTGCGCACGCAGCGCCTCGGCAACAGTTCGCTCGATCTGTGCGCGCACGCCGCTCGCCTCCGCTGGCGACAGCATACGCAGCAGCGGGCTCGCCTCGCCGACGTGCGCGGCCAGCGTGCGGACCAGCGTCGACTCGTCACCCACGTGCTGACGCAGGACGCGATCGAGCTCGCCACCGTCCTTGGTCAGCCGCTCGAGCTTCTGAGTGACCACGCCGGTCGCGGGGTCGAAGTAGCGCGCGACCGCCTCCGCCATCGTGGCGGTGAGCGCGGTCCCGCGCTCGGCGAGCAGTCCGCGGAGCTCGATCACGAGCTGCTGGCCGGCATCACGGACGGCGCGAACGTCAAGCTCGCCGCTGGCGGCGCGCATCGACAGCACGCCGATGCGCAACGCGTCCAGGGCGAACCGCTGGCGCGCAATGCCCGCGGGCAGCCGCCGCAACTCGGCGACCACCTCGGGGTCGGTGGCTACGAGGTTCAGCACCTCGGACGTGCCCTCTGTCGGCACGTTGTCGTTGGGGATGGGTTCTGTGAGCATCATCTGCCCAACTTGACGACTGATGCCGCGATTTCTGACGAGCCACGTCGCCGCGTCCGCCATCCCATGAGAAGCTAAACACAACATGGGGGAGGGCCGTGACGCCTAGCGAAGCAGCGCGTGTGCTGCTTCGGCGCCCTGACGACGCCGAGGCTAGGCGAGCGCTGCTCGGCGCGCTGGTGGACGCGATCGATCGAGGCATCGCACGCGTGGTCAGGAACCCGGCGAAGGACAACGATCGCACGGAGCTGTTCAACGCCTTCATCTACAATGAGTTCCTCAAGCGCACGTTCCTTCAGGGGATTGTCGGCGCCGACAGCGCGGAGGCATACGCGACACAGACTGCGAGGAACTTCGCGGTAAGCAAGCTCCGTGGTCCGCAGGGCATCCGTGCGCGCGTCGAGCAGATCGACACGCAGGCAGCGGCGGGCATTGTCGTCGACGACCGCACCGACCCAGACGACGAGGAGATCGATGACGAAAGCGCAACGATCCGCGATTCCAAGGCGGCGAAGCGGTTCGACGCGCTCCCCGACGACGACAAGCTGCTGTTCTACCTCGTCCACGATGTCCCGCCGCGCTGGGCGATCGAGCACCTCGCGAAGAAGCGGGGCGTCGCGGTCGCGCAAATCGAGGCGGAGCTCGCGCGGCGAGTCGCGACGCACGATGGCGAGCTCGATAAGCTGCGCGACGAACTCGAGCGCCGAGGGCAGGACATCCAGCGGCTGCACTACCGGATCGCATCCGTGCGCGGCGAGCGCCTCGCCAAAGAGGGTACCGACCCCGTCGACCTCCCCCCAGCGTCGTCGGTGTTAGTCCAGCGGATGCAGTCGCGCCGCGCCCGCGAGAGTGCCAGCCGGGCTGACCTCCTCGCGTACGAACTGCACCTCGCCGAGCGCGTGGACACATTGCAGGGGCTTCAAGTCGAAGCTCGGCGCCGACTACACGATCCGGAGGCGCGGTCCAAGCGATGGGACGAACTGCTCGCGCTGCTCGGAGAGCTACCGGCGAACGCGGCAGAGCGCAAGCGCGCGGTCAATCGGATCACGGTCCACTATAAGCGCCTGTGCGCGCGAATTCGTGGGGGCGAGGAATGAGCGAGCAGTGGACGATTCGCCTTCGAGCGCAGCCGGTGACCGTTGGCGGCTTCGCGACGGTGCAGGCTGCGCACAAACACGCGGACAAGCACTACCTGAACCCGATGGAGCGATGGGACCAGCTCCAGCCCAGCGCTCGCGAGTCGATCGCGAAGGCGCGACAGATCGCTGAGACTCACGGCAAGGTGAGCCCGTCGTACTACGCGTTCGTCGCCACTGTCTCGGTCGCGTACCTAGGCTGCGTTCGCGCGGAGACCGAGGCCGCGGTGCGGGTCGAGCAGGTCGCGTGCATGGATCTGCGCGGCCAGAAGGTCTCTCGGATCGAGACCGTAACGAAAGTCGGTATTTACGCCGCATTTTCGGTGATCCCGGCCGATCAGGTGTCAGATCTGCGGACCGCGATGCGTCAGTACAACCGCAAGATCAAGAACCCGCGCCCCAGTGACTATCTCGATTGGGCGCACGCACACCTGACGGCTCGCCTCCGCGGGGCCAGGTTTTCCGATGACTGATCCCTTCATTCGCGATCTCGCGAAGCTGCTCGAGGGCCGCCTGGCCGAGCCGGTGACCACCGAGGACGACTTCATTCGTCTCGCATCCACAGGCGAGCCGGTTCGTCGCGCTGTCGCGCTGCTCGATGCGGTTCCCGCCGATGTCGCGTCGCTGCTCGCTGCCTACGAGGCATCGCTCGTGGCGTTCCACGGCCCGACGCCGTCGACGCTGCTCGATGACGCAATTGCCATTGCGGCGGACCTCACCGCTTACCGCGCAGTCGACGATGAGGACGGCGACGCGGCGCTCTCGCTGATTCTCGAGCTCGATGCGATCGTCTCGGCCGTCGTCGCCGCGGAGCGCACTGGTCGGTTGCCGCATGGCACCGCGGAAGCGCTGGCGGCGCGGCTCGAGCAGACGCTCGCCGGCGTGTCGTACCGCGCGCCGCACCTCGCGCAGCTGGCCGAAGATCGGTGGCTCACGGTCGGCGACGACCCGGACCTCGTAGGCGCCTATGGCTGGCTCGACGTGCTCGCGGAGGTGGCACCTTCGCGAGCGCGGACCGCTGCTGTCGTCAAGGCCGCGACGGAGCACGAGCGCCGCATCGACGACACCATGGCGATCCTCTCTCGCGCACGGCCTACCGACCGTGCGCGAAGCTCCTTCGATAGATTGCCGCCATTCACTATCGCGCAGCACGTCCAACCGGCGCGCTTCGCGACCGCCAATGTCGCCGTACCGAAGCAGACGCCACTCGTCGAAGACGAAGACCTCAGCGTGTTTCTCGAGGAGAGCGGCGCGGAACTGCATTTGGTTGTCGCGTTCGTGCCACCGCTGTGGATCGACGACGCCCATGCGGCCCTCGACGGCGTGGCACTATCGCGGGTAAACACGGGGCCGCACGAATTCCGGTTTGCGCTGCCCGATCACGGTGGCCAGCTTCGCCTCGAGCTCCAGCTCGACGACGACGTGGTCTCACACGAACTCGAGCTGCGACGCCCCACATGACGGCCGAGAAGGTCGACGAACTCGTCAAGTGCGGCTGTCCCGTGCGCGCCGCCGAGGTGCTCTTGTCGAGCCGGCAGGCGCGGACGCGTTCGCTACTGCATGGGCTCGAGCAGGGAAGGTGGATCCTCCCGCTTCCCGCGACCAGTCCGGTCTGCGACGCTTTGCGTGCTCGCATCGAACACGAGCCGAGCACGCTGTCACCACAGCCGGGCGTCTACGCGCTGTCAGTGCAGCATGTCGCGGGCGAGGACCTCGGGCTGGTCGAACGCCTCGTCCCGACAAGCACTGCGCCAACGTCCGCCGACGATTTCACCCGTGGCGCCGCCATGGGCGAGCATCGTGCGCGCGATTGGCTGACTCGCGTCTGGGGGCCGCTTCAGGAGCTCATTCCGAGCTACTTCACGTTGGAGCGAATTCCTCCACTGCCCGGCCGGACTGGACCTGCAGACCTCCGTGGGGACAGCGTCGGCCTCGCAGCAGCGCTCGCTACCGTTTGGCGACTCTGGTCGCCGGCTACCTATGTCGCGGCCACTGGACAAGTCGATGCCGACGGTCGCATCGTACCCGTCGAGCTTATGGAGCCGAAGCTTAAAGGGCTCCGCCGCGAGGCGCCCTTCATCGACCGCGTGCTGGTACCGTGGAGTGTGCACTTCGACGGGCGAACAGTTCGCGACGGCCTCGAGATCATCCCAGTGCGCACCGTCGATGAAGCGCTGGACCTCGTGTTCGGCTCCGCGCACGTCAAACTCGCGCTGATGCCGCCGCTCGATGCCGCCCACGAAGCTGTGCGACTGGAGCTTGCACGCGAACACGACCTTGCCAACAACTACGCCGCCGCGGCCTTCCGTGGGCTCGACGACCACGCGCTCCCCAAGCACGACCGCGAGCTCGCGCAAGCGCTAGCGACCGCGGTCAATGCGATCAACTTGACCCACCAAGGCCAAGCAAAACTCGCCGAGCCAATGTTCCAGCAGATCGAGCCGATGCTCTCCACTGGCCTACGCGCGAACCCTCGTGCCCAGATCGCCGCGATGCGCGCCAGCAAACTGATCGACGTCCTCGAGTTCGACGCCGCGGTTGCAGTGTGCGAGCAGTGCGATCCGATCCTGGATTTCATCGAACCGGCGTCCGAGGTGATGGTCCGCGGAAGCTGGACCCGTGCGCTCACTGCCGCGCGTCGGCTCGATGAAGCGCAGGCACAGGCGATCGAGCAGTGCTCGGTGAAGAACCTGAGGCTGTCCGATCGCAATCAGCTCGTTCAGGCGTACTGCAACCTCATCGACGTCGAGCTCAAGCTCCACGCGCGCGGTGAGGCCAAGGCCCTCACGCGCGCATCGGCTGCGCTCCAAGAGGCTGCACGTTCTAACGTGAACGGCGGCCCAGCCGCCTTAGAGGAGAGCCAACGGTTCCTTGCGTACTGGGAGGCCCGGATCTTCTGTGCCGGTGGTCACCTCGACGAAGCCCGACAGCGTACCAGCCAACTAGCGAAAGGCCGGTTTCCAGGACAGCTCCTCCTGCGCTACCTTGCCGAGGCATATCGCCGACGCGGCGGCGCTAGCGCTGCACTGGACGTGCTCGTGCGCGCTCGAACCACGGTGTCCGCCGAAGCCAAGGGGTTCGAACGCATCGTCCTCCTCTCGTCGACCCCGATGGAGTCGCGCCTTCGGCAGGAGCAATCACTTCCCGATGTCCGCGATCCCGCGCTCGAGTTCGCCACGCTCCTCGACAACTGGAAGCCCGGGTTCATTCAATGGCCGCGCGATCGCGATAATAATGATGCCTGGATCGCTGCACTCGAGGACGCCGCCTCGCGGCTCCCCTACTGAGAAACGTCCCGTCTACTCCAGCGGCTAAGTAGGTAGTCTTTTGTTCCTCCCGGCTCCCGGCTCTGCCCGACTTTGAAACGCAAACACCCGGTCTAGGCACACTTTCTCCTGCTATCATAAGGAGATACGCGCGATGTAACAGCGAGGGTAGTGTTACTAGGCAGCCGACGGCGCCGCCGTGACGGAGGGGGCCGCGGCGACTGCATGCAGCTTGGGTGGTAATGGGATGCCGAGCTTGGCGAGGAGCGCGGTGAGGTCGGGACCGATCTCACTGGGCTGTCGGACACGCGCACCGTTGTGCTCGTACTCGACGACCCTGCGCTCGAGGCCGAGGCTGACGATCTCGGCGCGCGCGCCGCGTGTGGCGAGAAGGTACGCGACGGTGACGCCGCGCGCGAGGCCGGCCACGCCCCGCGCAGCTCAAGCTTGGTACTAGCCAGCGGGACGATCGTGTTGGGCTCGTGCTCGCGATCGCGGGATGCCGTCGCGACGCGGCTTCCCCCGAGCCGAGCCACGACAAGACACCGCGCGACAAGCCGCAGTCAGCCAACGCGGCGGAGGATTCGACGTCGAACGCACAGCTGGAACACAAACTCGAGAACGACGAGTTGGGGATGGTCTTCGTCTAGCCGCAGCACGAGAACACGATCGCTGCGATCTGGTCGCTGGCTCGAACCGGTCAGCTTAGACGACGAGCAGGACGACGAGCGCAGCACGAGAACACGATCGCTGCGATCTGGTCGCTGCCCGGCAATCCGCAGCTTCTCGAGAGCGTGCTGAACGACCCGCGGGCGCCTGGGCACGCGCGCCTCGTCGCCGCCGAGGTGCTGTTCGCGAAGGACTTCTTGTTCATCGATCGAACGAACCACGACACGCTGGCGCGGTTGTATGCCGAGGCGCTGGTGAAGCGCTACACCGGCCATGCGAACGCCTGGCCATGCTGTGGGACGGAAACGACGCGGCCAGGTCGGCGGACGCTTCATCATTCTCGGCGACGATGCGATCCTCGCGCTCGTAGCCCTCCTCGAGGACAGTAGCGTTGTCGATTGGTACGCGGGCAGCGAGGACGCGACCGTGGGCAACAGCCACAAGTACCGGATCAAGGACTTCGCGGCGTTCCATCTCGGCCGGATCCTCGGCAAGCCCTGTCGATCCCGCGGAGCGCGATTCGCGCGATCGCGACGCCTTCACAACCGTCGCTAGGCGCAGCCATCGGGGCCGCACGCGGCGCCCTCGGCATAGGTCTCGAGCCCGGCCGTGCGAAACTTGGTCCACGCTTGCTCGAGCGCGCCGAGCAGGACATCCGCCGGCTGTGCCCCCGACACGCCGAGCTTGCCGGCGAGCACGAAGAACGGCACGCCGCTGATCCCGAGCTCGCGCGCCAGCGCTTCATCCTGCCGGACCTCGCGCGTGTAACGCTCGCCGTCGAGCACGCCGCGAACCTCCTGGTCGTCGAGCCCGACGTCGTGCGCCAGCGCCGCCAGGACCTCGGGCTCGCCGATCGCCTGGCCCTCGGTCAGGTACGCGCGCAGCATCCGCTCCTTGAGCGGATCTTGCTGGCCGCGGTCGTGCGCGAGGTGGAGCAAGCGGTGGGCGTCGAACGTGTTGCCCGGCCGGATCCGATCGAACCGAAACTCGAGGCCATCGCTGGCCGCGGTGTCGACCATGCGATCGATCATCAGCTGGGCCTGGGCCGCCGGCGTGCCGTACTTCTTGGCGATCCGCTCGGCGTAGCTCTGCGACGGATCGCGGACCCGCGGCGCCGAGGGATCGAGCTCGAACGCGCGCCACACGATCGCGACCTCCGCCTTGTGCGGGAACCTGTCGAGCGCCTGCTCGAGGTGGCGCTTGCCGATGTAGCACCACGGACACGCGATGTCGGACCAGATATCGATGGTGAGCGCTGCCACGCTCGCACCATAGCTCACGCGCGGATGAAGTCGACCACCACGCGCGCCAGCGCCTCGCCGCAATCCTCTTGCAAGAAGTGCCCGCCGCCCTCGATCGTCGGGTGGGTGCGGCCGGCCGCGCCGGGGATCAGCTTCTGCAGCACGCGCTCCGCGCCGCGCGTGATCGGATCCTGGTCGCTGAACGCGGTCAGGAACGGTTTGTCCCACCGCTTGAGGACCTCCCACGCCGCGCGGTTGGCCGCCGACGCCGGATCGTCGGGCCGGGTCGGGACCAGCAGCGGGAACTGCCGCACGCCCGCCTTGTAGCGCTCGTCGGGAAACGGCGCGTCGTACGCCGCGATGATCTCGGCCGCCGGCGCGGCGTGGCAGCCGTTGCGCACGATGCCGCCGACCGGCAGCTCGGGCACGCTCTGGGAGAACTTCTGCCACGCGAAGAACGCCGGCGGTGGCGCGTGATCGCCGGTCGGCAGGAACGTGTTGGCCGCGACGATGCGCGCGAACCGCGGCGCGTGCTCGGCGGCGAGCCGCAGCCCGAGCAGGCCGCCCCAGTCCTGGCACACCAGCGTGATGTCGCGCAGGTCGAGCGCGGTGACGAACGCGGTCAGCCAGTCCATGTGGCTCTGGTAGGTGTATGCGTCGCGCGCCGCCGGCTTGTCGGACCGCCCGAACCCGATCAGATCCGGCGCCACCGCGCGCAGCCCCGCGCCGGTCAGGATCGGGATCATCTTGCGGTACAGGTAGCTCCACGACGGCTCGCCGTGCAGCAGCAGCACCGGTGGCCCGGCGCCCTCGTCGACGTGGTGCATGCGCATGCCGCCGACCTCGACGTAGTGCGGAGCGAACGCGTAGCCCGGCAGGTCGCGGAATCGGTCGTCCGGGGTGCGCAGGATCTCCATACCGCCAACCTAGCAGACCGGACGACCTGACATGGCTGCCATGGCTGCCGTGGGCCGTCGCACGTGAGATGTACATCGCCGGTAGTCGATGGCAGAGCTCGTCCGTCGGTGAATCGACGCAAACCACGCGGGTTAGCGTGCACGGCGTGATGTGGTGGACCAGGTACTGGTCGGCGCCGGGCGGCCGGATCGCCGCCGCGGTGGTGCGGATCGCGCTCGCGATCGCGGAGCTGCTCGTGCTCGATCGGATCCGCGATCTGGCGCCGGTGAGCCACCCCGGCGAGGTCGCGGCCGGCGTCTACCACCCGGTCGGGATCCTCCAGGTGTTTCGCGCGCCGCCGCCGGCGATCGTGATCGAGCTGGCGTGGTGCGCCGCGCTCGGCGGGGCGCTCGCGATGCTGGTCGGGCTGTGGACCCGCGCGGCCACCGCGCTGACCGCGCTCGGCGCGCTGATCGTCGCGTCGCAGGCGATGAGCTACCAGCCGTCGTGGTCGCACGATCTCAACGTCGTGCTGCTCGCGCTGGTCGCGTTCCTCGGCGCGCGCGGCGGTGATGCGCTCGCGCTCGACGTCTGGATCCGGCGCCGGCCGCCGCCCGCCGGTGCGAGCTACCAGTGGTCGCTGCGCCTGGTACAGCTCGCGGTCGGCCTGATGTTCCTGTCGGCGTGCGTGCTCAAGCTGCGATCCGGCGGCGTGGCGTGGGCGCTGTCCGATAACCTGCGCCACCAGCTGCTCGCGCGCTACGATCTGACCGGTGGCACCGATCGCCCCGCGATCGTCGACTGGCTGCTCGCGCGGTCGTGGCGCTACGAGGGCGCCGCGCTGCTCAACCTGATCTCGCAGGCGATGCCGCTGTTCGCGATCGTGTTCGTCGATCGGCCGCGGCTGCGCGCGCTCGCCGCGCTGTGCTTCGTGACCGAGGTCGCCGCGCTGTATTGCGTGATGGAGCTCGGCAACCCGAGCTGGTTCCCGCTCGCCGCGGTGTTCATCGACTGGGATCGGCTGTGGCACGGGCCATCGGCCACGCGGCCGTCGCTGCCGGTACGCGTCCCGCGCGCCGCGGCGGTGTTCGTCACCGTGTTCGTCGTGCTCGACGTCGCGATCTCGTTCACGCCCGGGCTCGATCAGGCGCTGCGCTCGTTTCCGTTCTCGCGGTTCCCGATGTTCTCGACGATCCGCGCCAAGCGGCCGTACGGGGTCCACCAGACCTGCGAGCTGATCGCCGGCCGGATCGAGGTCATCACCGGCGGTCCACCCGATGACCCGCCCGATGACCCACTCGATTCTCCGATCGGCCTCCCGATCAGCCCCTCGATCAGCCCCGAGATCCAGGCCGAGATCGATCGCGACTACGTCTATCGCGCCCTGCACCGCGAGCTCGACCCAGGCGTGCTGCGCGCGCGCGTGATCGTCGTGCGCGACGAGCTGCGTCGCCGCTACCCCGCGCTCGCGATCCGCGGCGTGCGGGTCTACATCACCATGTACCAGGCCCCGGCCTACCCGGCGCCGGCGCGGCTCGCGGCCCACGATCTCGGCGTGCTCGGCGAGCTCGTCGACGACACCTGGACCAGTCACTACGTCGCGCTGCCGCGCTCGGGACGGATCTCGATCGCCGCCGATCGCGCGCTCGCCGGTGCGCCGCTCGCGCTGTATCGCGATGGCCTGCCCGCCGCCGGTCCTCCGCCGGTGCCGGACGCCGCGGGCACGCTCGCGCTGCCACCCGGCCGCGATACGCTCCACCTCGTGGCGGCGTTGTCTGGCGCCGATGGCGTGGTCCGGCCCTACCTCGTCGCGCGCCGGACCAGGGACTACTGGTGACGGCCAGCCCCAGGAGTCGATCCTTGGCCTTGGCCTCGCCCGCCGCCTCCGCCTCGGTCTCCACCTCCGCCTCCGCCTCGCACGCTCATGTTACAGTGGCTCACCTCCGGCGGGCACAAGGGAACCTTCCATGATCGTGATCTACGGCACCCGGTTCTACGGCCAGGTCGATGCCCACGAGGGCCAGCGCCAGCTGACTCGGTTCTTCCACATCTATTACGTTCCGCTGATCCCGGTCAGCACGATGTGGGTCACACGGCAGACCGAGCGCGGCTACAACGGCCACGCGGTGCGGATGAGCGGCCGCAGCGTGGTCGCCGGCTACGCGCGCGTGTGGGGCCCGGTCGCGGCGGTCGGCGCGATCGCCACCGGCAGCGTCGGCGGCGCGATCGCGGCGGTCGGCTGTGCGGCGCTCGCCGCGTGGAGCTGGACGTGGCGCTCGATCCGCAGCACCCGCGAGCAGAAGCGCAGCGACTTCCACCTGCTCGCGTTCGGCACCCGGTGCGATCCGCTGAACATGGACGATCAGCTCGCGCAGACGCTGCAGGGCCAGGTCGCCCAGCGCTGGGCCGAGGTCGCCGAGGGCAGCTCGCCCGAGGACGTCGCGCGGCTGGGCGCCGCCAACCCCGCGCAGGCGGTGCTCGCGTATGCCTCGCTGCGGCTCGCCGCCCGGCTCGCTCCCGCCGCCCACGCGCGCGACGCCCGCACCGCCTCCGATCGCATCCTCGACGCGATCAAGGACACCCCGGTGCTCGAGGGCGGCCCGTACCGTTCGGCCCAGCCGCAGCTGCCGCCCGGCGCGGTCATGCCCGACGACGGCCCGCGCTAGCTGCAGGCGCACCGCCCACCGCGTATCATCGCGGCCATGATCGCCCTGTCCGAGATCCGCGCCGCGGCCGATCGGCTCGCCGGCACGCTGCACCGCACGCCGATGATGTCGGCGACCACGATCGGGGCGCGCGGCCACGCCGCGCTGTGGCTCAAGTGCGAATGCTTCCAGAAGACCGGCTCGTTCAAGCCGCGCGGCGCGCTCAACAAGATCCTGTCGCTGCCGGCCGGCGATCGCGCGCGCGGCCTGGTCACCGTGTCGGCCGGCAACCACGCCCAGGCGGTCGCGTGGGCCGCGCGCCACGTCGGCGCGCCGTGCGTGGTCGTGATGCCGACCAGCGCGCCCCGGTCCAAGCTCGCCGCGGTCCGCGGCTACGGCGCCGAGGTCGTGCTGCACGACGATCGCGCGACCTTGTTCGACAAGCTCCGCGAGGTCGAGGCCGAGCGCGGCCTGGCGTTCATCCATCCGTTCGACGACCCGGCGGTGCTCGCCGGCGCCGGCACCGTGGGGCTCGAGATCCTCGACGACGTCCCCGACGCCGCGGCGGTGATCGTCCCGGTCGGCGGCGGCGGCCTGCTCGGCGGCGTGGCCTCCGCGGTCAAGCAGCGCGCGCCCGGGACCCGCGTGATCGCGGTCGAGCTCGAGGCCGGCCCCGGCCTGGGGCCCGCGCTCGCGGCCGGCAGGCCCGTGCCGGCGCCGCGCCCCGACACGCTGGCCGACGGCATGACCCCGCCGTTCGTCGGCGCGCTGCCGCTCGCGATCGCGCGCGAGGCGGTCGACGCCATCGTCACCGTCACCGAGGCCGAGATCATCGAGGCGATGGGCCTCCTGATGACCCGCGCCAAGCTCTACGTCGAGGCCTCGGGCGCCGCGGCCACCGCCGCGCTGATCGCCGGCAAGCTCGCGCTGCCCGCCGGCGCCCGCGTGGTCGCGATCGTGTCGGGCGGCAACATCGATCCGGACCGCGCGCTCGGCGCGCTGGGAGGCCTGCGATGAATGTCCTGGTGATCTCGCACGCCGAGGTCGTGCGCCTGTTGCCGATGCCGGCGTGCATCACCGTGATGGACGAGGCGCTGCGCGCGACCAGCCGCGGCGACGCCGTGCTGCCGCTGCGCTCGGTGGTGTGGATGCCGGATCGCACCGGCATGATCGGCCTGATGCCGGGCTACCTCGGCGCGCCGGCGAGCCTGGGGCTCAAGGTCGTGAGCATCTTCCCCGGCAACCACGCCGCCGGCTATGACTCGCACCAGGGCGTGGTGATGCTGTTCGAGCTCGCGCACGGCACGCCGATCGCGATCATCGACGCCAGCAGCATCACCGGGATCCGCACCGGCGCGTGCAGCGGGGTCGCGACCCGCGCGCTCGCGCGCGACGACGCCGGCGATCTCGCGATCCTCGGCTCCGGGGTCCAGGCCGCGACCCACCTCGACGCGATGCGCGCCGTGCGCCGGCTGCGCCGGATCCGGGTGTGGAGCCGCAACCCGGCCCACGCGCATGCGTTCGCCGCCGCCCGCGGCGGTGCGGTCGACGGCGTGGCGATCGAGGTCATGGCCACCGCGCGCGACGCCGCGGTGGGCGCCGATCTGATCTGCACCACCACCGCGGCGCCCGCGCCGATCCTCGAGGGTGCGTGGCTCGCGCCCGGCGCCCACATCAACGCCGCCGGCGCGTGCTTCGCGCGGACCCGCGAGCTCGACACCGCCGCGGTGGTCGCGTCGCGGCTGATCGTCGATCGCCGCGAGTCGGCGCTCGCCGAGGCCGGCGATTTTCTGATCCCTCGGGCCGAGGGCGCGATCGGCGACGACCACATCGCCGGCGAGCTCGGCGACGTCCTGCTCGGCGCCCTGCCCGGCCGGCGCTCGGCGAGCGAGATCACGCTGTTCAAGTCGCTCGGGATCGCGATCGAGGACCTCGCCGCGGCGCACCACATCTACACCCAGGCGGTCGCGACCGGCGCCGGCGCTTCGGTGCCGCTCGGCCCCGACCCGGCGTAGCGCTCGCCGGGGTTTGCACATCCTTGCCAGCGATGTTGCGCGGAACGCGGGCCGCCGGTGATTGCTCCCTGCGCGCGGCGTGCGCTACGCTCGCATCGATGCACGAAGGGCCGAAGGTGGTGACGGTGACGAGCACGCAAGGTCCGGTGCTGATCTCATCCGACCTCCACGGTAACCTCGCCGACTTCGAGCGGCTGCGCGAGCTGTTCCTCGCCAGCGACGCGCGCGGCGAGCAGCCGGTGTGGATCTCGGTCGGCGACTGGGTCCACGGCCCGCCCGACGAAGCGTCGCGCGACGACGTGGTCGATCGGTTCGGCGCGCCGCTGTACTCCTACCGCGACGAGACCCCGGCGCTGCTCGAGGCGCTGTTCGCGCTGATGGAGCGGTTCGGCGACCGCGTGCTCAGCGTGTGCGGCAACCACGAGCACGCCCACATCGGCGGCCGGCGGACCAGCAAGTTCCACCGCGACGAGGCCGCGCACCTCGAGGCGCGGATGACGCCCGACGCGGTCGCCGAGCTGCGCCGCCGGTTCGCGTCGTGGCCGCTGGTGATCCGGGTCGCGGCGTGCGGCGTCGCGGTCACCCACGGCGCGCCGACCCCGGCCTCGGTCGCCGACTTCGAGCGCGCGCGCTACGGCGGCGGCCTCGCCTCGAGCGGCGCGATGCAGTCGGCGATGACGCGCTACGGGTTCGGCCGCGGCGAGGACGTCGAGCTCCTCGCCCGGCTGTCCGAGCCCGGCTGCGAGCTGGGCGTGGTGGTCCAGGGCCACGACCGCGAAGAAGAAGGGTTCTGCGCCAACGGCACCGCCGCGCTGCTGCTGTGCACGTCGTTCGGCGCGCGCCAGGCCCGCAAGTCGTACCTGTGGCTCGAGCGCGGCCGGCGCTACACGCTCGCGACGCTGCGCGACGGCATCGAGCTGCGCCGGCTGTGGCCCGACGCCGTGGATCCGGCGCCGGCGCTGGATCCGGCCCCGGAGCGGGCCGCTACTTCTTGATCACGCCGCACGCGATGCGATCGCCGGCGGCGCCCGCCGGGTCGGTCTTCATGTCGTCGGCCTTGGAGTGGATCACCAGCGCGGTGCCACCGCCGGTGAACACCGAGTGGTCGCCGTCGGTGAGCGTCACGCCCGGCGCGATCACGACCGCGGACGACGCGCCCTTGGCGTCGACCGTGAAGTTCGGCATGTCGCCGGCGTGCGAGCCGGCCGGGTTGTCCTTGCCGTGCTGCTTGTGATCGGGGTTGAAGTGACCGCCGGCCGACTTGAAGTCGGGCGCGGTGCAGGTCGCGGTCTCGTGGACGTGGATCGCGTGGTCGCCCGGCGTGAGGCCCTTGACCGCGAGCGTGATCTTCACCCCGCCCGGATCGGCCTCGAGCTTCG
Source organism: Kofleriaceae bacterium (assembly GCA_036271215.1). GTDB lineage: Bacteria > Myxococcota_A > Polyangia > Haliangiales > Haliangiaceae > JABFXX01. Next base: position 15,047 of record DATBBB010000080.1, read on the forward strand.
CGGTCCCGATGCTCTTGCCCTTGGCATCGTTCAGCTTGACGGTCACCGGCTTGGGGGCCGCGGGGACCGGCGGCGGCGCGGCGAGCGCGGCGCTGCCGATCAGCGATACGAAGCCGATGGACGAAACCACAGACGAAACCACGGTCGACAGGATCTGCTTGGTCATGGGGCGTACTTTCTGCCGTCTGGACGGGCGCGTCCATCTTGTTGCGGCGTTCTTGGCACGCCATGTGACGGCGCCCCGGACCCGGTATTCATTCATCCCCGGCGGCCCGCTCGGGCAGCTATTCCGCGCCCGAGTCGGTGAGCGCCCGCGCCCGGGCGTGGATCTCCGCCACGACCGCGAAGTGGTCGGACGGCCACACCCCGCCGACCGGCTGATCCAGCGCGAGCCGCGCCGCGATCGGCTCGCCACGCAGGTGAGCATCGGGGCCGCGCACGAAGATGTAGTCGATCCGGCTCGATGGCTCGTGCGAGCGCAGCGCGTACGGGTTGCGGCGATCGTAGGTGTAGCCCGGGCCCGCGGCGTCGGCCGCGACCGTCCAGCAGTCGGCGAAGTACACCGATCGCCCGTCGAGCGAGGTCAGCCCGCGCAGGAACCGGATCTCGTCGGAGTCCGGCACCGCGTTGAAGTCACCGAGCACGACCGGCGGCGGCCCGCCGATCGGCGCGAGCCGCGCCACGTGATCGGTGAGCGCCACGACCTGGGCGCGCCGCACGTGGCACAGATGAAACTGCACCGTCAGGTGGGTCGCGAACACCGGGATCGGGCCGTGCGGCGCGTCGACCCGCGCGAACACCACCGAGCGGGTATCGAGCCCCGGCGGCGTCGGCAAGCTCAGGCACTCGGTGTCGAACAGCCGGTGCGGCGACAGGATCGCGTTGCCGAACGTCAGGCCGCCGCCGATCTGCCACGCCGGCGCGTGATAGACGTTCCAGCCCAGCCCCGCGGCGATCTCGTCGGCCTGGTTGGGCAGCTGGCCAAACGCCAGGACCTCCTGCAGCGCGATCACGTCGGCGCCGAGCGCGGCCAGCCCGTCGCGGATCAGCGGCAACCGGCGATCCCACGGGCCCTGACGATTCCAGATGTTGAACGTCGCGACGCGCCAGACGGAGGAGTCATGCATGCGGTGGTTGCCGCCGACTATAACGTGGACCTGACTTTGCCAGCGCCCCCGGCCGCGGTCGCGATCTATACTCGGGCGCTCGTACGACGTGAATTGGGAGGCGCCCGATGGTCCATCGCGTATCTCGCCGGTCGATGTTCGCAGGCTCGCTGTCGCTGACGTTCCACGGCGGCCTCGCGATCGTCGCGATCGTGCTCGCGGGGCTGCGCGCCGCGCACCCGCCGGCGATCGAGCCCACCCCGATCGACATCATCCCGCTGGACACGCCCGCCGTGGTCTCGCCGCCTGCCCCGTCGGGCCCCGGCACGATCGCAGGCAACGGCCACACCGCCCTGGCCGGAACCCGTGGCCGCCGCGGCCAGGATCTGCCCAAGCGCTCGCAGACCAAGGCGCCGCCGGTCAACGATCCGTACGCCGAAGTCGTGATGGGCTACGACGCGCCGGACAGCGCCCACCCCGGCAACCCGAACGGCACGACCGGCAGCGGGCTGGGCACGGGGCTGTTCGGCAACGGTACCGGCAACGGCACCGGGTTCGGCCTCGGCGGCGACGGCCCCGGCATCCCCGCGCCGCCCATCTCGCACGCCCGGCCGCCGCGCCCCAAGCACGACTACCTGCACCAGGAGCTGCTCACGAGCCGCAAGTTCGGCGGCACCACGGTCGTGCTGAAGCTCGTGATCGACGCCAAGGGCAAGGTCGAGGACGTCAGCGTGCTGACCAGCGTCGACCCCGCGATCGATCACGAGGCGATCACGATGGCGCGCGACTTCGAGTTCTACCCCGCGCTGCGCGACGACGGCGAGCCGCGGGCGGGGACGTTCCGCTGGGACTTCCTGATCTTCGACCAACCCGATCCGTCGGTGACCCAGGGCGACGTGCCCGCGTTCGGCAACAGCCTCCGCACGGACTCGATCTTCCACCGCGACCGGCGGCCGGATGTCCCGGCGGTGCAGACCTTGCCCAAGCAGCGCACCAACGATCTGCCCGGGGCGATCGAGGTCAGACAAGACTCACACTGAAGCCTCCGGGCGCGGCGAACCAGGCCCCACGCAAGCGGGCATGATCGTCGAGGTCGCCCGGCAACTGCCACCGCGTCGAGGCCGCCAACTTCCTCGGCCGCACAGCGGATCTCACGGCGGCGCCGCACGGATGTTGCCGTCTCGTCATACAGCGGACCCACGTTGCATGGCGAATGCAACCATCGAGCTTCACGACGAGGCTGTTCGGGCGGGCGGCCCAGGGCCCGCTGAACCTGTCGATCCTCGGCGGCTCCGTGATCGCCGCCGTGGTGCTCGCGAGCTGGCCGATCGCCGCGCTCGGCGGGGTGGCGTACGCCGCGCTGGTGGCGTCCGACGTGTCGAGCGCCGAGTTCCGCAAGCGCGTGCTGCACGGCGCGCCGGCCCGGATGCCGAGCCCCGAGGCGCTGCGCGATCCCGAGGTCTCGGCGGTCGCGCTCCGCATCACGCTCGGCAAGGCCGAGCTCGATCACGTCGTCCGCCGCACGCCGCGCCGGCTGCAGCACCACCTGGCCGACGCGCTCGGCGCGATCGACGAGCTCGAGCGCCACGCCGCCGCGCTGGCGCTGCGCGCCGACGAGCTGGCGCACTACCTCGCCGGTGCCAGCCCGAGCGCGCCGCGCGACGAGGCTGACCGGCTCGCGCTGCGCGCCGCGCAGACCTCCGACCGCCAGGCGCGCGCCAGCTACCAGGCCGCCGCGCTCGCCGCCCGCGAACGCGTCGCCGCGCTCGCCGATATCGCCACCGCGCGCCACCGCGCGCTCGCTCACCTCGCGCGCATCGAGCTCGCGATCAAGGGCATGCCGGCCCAGCTGGTCCGGCTGCGCGCGCTCGATGACCAGGCCTCCGACGCGCTGTCCGGCGACGTCGGCGCCGAGCTCGAGCGCATGACGATCGACCTACGAGCGTTCGAACAAACGCTCGAGACCCTGATGGAGGAACCTTCGTGAAGCCAAAGCTCGCTATCGTGCTCGGATTCATCCTCGCTGCCGGCGTGGTGCTCATCCTCGCGGCCGCCCGCCAGCCTACCCCCCAGCGCTCCCTCGAGCCCGCCGCGTCCGAGGGTAAGCCGCCGCCACCGCCGGATCCCGGGTCGGCCGGACCCGGCGAGGTCGACGTCACCTTCGAATACTCGTCGGAGAAGGCGGACTGGATCGAGGCCGCGGTCGCCGAGTTCCAGAAGACCAACCCGCAGATCCACGTCGTGTTGATCGGCAAGGGCTCGCTCGAGAGCGCCGCGGCGATCGTCGACGGCACCGATCACCCGGTGGTGTGGAGCCCGGCCGACTCGCTGGTGCTGAACCTCGCCACCGCGGACTGGCAGGCCCGGCACGCCGGCGCGCCGCTGTTCGCGACCACGGGCGACGCCGCGCCCCAGCCGCTGGTGCTGTCGCCGCTGGTGTTCGTCGCCTGGGACAAGCACGCCCGGCCGCTCGACGTCGGCGCCGGTCCGCTGTCGTGGAAGACGCTGCGCCGGGCGATCGCGCCGAATGCCGACGGCAAGCCGGCGCGCGGTGGCATCACGCTCGGCCACACCGATCCCGGCAAGTCGAACTCCGGGCTCGCCGCGCTGGTCGGCATGACCTACGAGTACTTCGGTGCGACGTCCGGGCTGACCGCCGAGCAGCTGATCGACCCGCGCTACCTCGACTTCCTCCGCGACATCGAGCGCGGGGTCCCGCACTTCGAGGCCTCGACCGGCACGCTGATGACCGACATGATCCGGTTCGGACCCTCGAAGTACGACGTCGCGGTGGTCTACGAGAGCACCGCCGTGTCGCAGCTCGAGCGCGCCCAGGGCCGGTGGGGCAACCTCCACATCTACTATCCGCCGACCACGATCTGGAGCGACCACCCGGTGGTCGTGCTCGATGCACCGTGGGTGACACCGGTGCAAAAGGCTGCGGGGGAGGCGCTGACCGCGTTCTTGCGCAGCACCCCGGTCCAGAAGACCGCCCTACGGTTCGGGTTCCGCCCCGCCGACGATGCGGTGGCGATGAAGACCGCGGATCCCGCCAACCCATTCACCAAGCACGCGAAGTACGGCCTCTCGCTCGAGTTGCCGCCGGCCGCACAGCCGCCGGATGCGGCCGTGGTTCGCAACTTGTTGATGTTGTGGTCGCGGGTCACGCGGATGCGATAGTTTGCACATGGCGCCCTGGTTTTTTGTGGTGGATGAACGCGCTGCGTCGCCCAAGCCACACTCACCATCCGACCGCGACCGCGAAATCCCGTGGAACCCACGCAGACAGAGCCCGCGATCCGGACCGCAGCGACCTACCACGTCCTGCTGATCGGCATCGATGACTACCAGACCCAGCCGCTGCACGGCTGCGTCAACGACATCGACGCGATCCAGCGCCTGCTGCTCGATGGCGGCGGGCTCACCCCCGACCGGATCTGCCGGCTGGCCTCGCCGCTCCCGGGGACCTCGCACGAGACCGCGGTGCGCTCGCTGCCGGCGACGTTCGAGCATATCCGCGACCGGCTCGCCGCGCTCGGCTCCGGCGCCGTCGCGCCCGGCGACCACGTGATCGTGTACTTCGCCGGCCACGGCACCCGCGTGCCGGTCATCACGGCGACCGGCCAGCGCACCCACCGCAACGCGCTGGTCCCGGTCGATGGCTTCCATCACCCCGGTGAGCCGCGCCTGCTGTTCGAGCCCGAGCTCGACGCGCTGCTCGCGGCGATCGCGGTGCGGACCCGCAACGTCACCGTGATCCTCGACAGCTGCTACTCGGCCGGCGCGCTGCGCACCGGCGTCGAGCTGCCCGGCGAGCGCGCGCGGTTCCTGCCGATCCCCGACGCGCCGGCCTGGCAGGAGCTCCCGGAGCCGCCGCACGACGCCCCGGCCGGCGCGGGCGCCCCGGCGCGCGGCCACGACGACTGCCAGATCGTGGCGGCGTGCCGGTCGTACGAGCGCGCGTACGAGACCCGCGACCACGGGGTCAGCCACGGCCTCTTGACCCGGGCCCTGGTCCACGCGCTGGGCGCGGCCCACGGCGATCTACGCACGGTGGCGTGGAGTCAGATCTGGCACGCGATGCGCGCCGAGGTCGAGGACCACCACCCGTGGCAGCACCTGTGGCTGGCCGGCAACCCGGCGCGCGCGGTGCTCGCCGGCCACCCCGCCGATGCCAGCCCCGGGCTGTCCGTGACCCGGACCTCCGGTCCCCACCCTCGCTACCACGTCGCGGCCGGTAGCCTCGCCGGCGTGACGCCGGGGGCCGTGATCGCGATCTACGGCGATCGCCCGCGGCAGTTCGCCCGGCTCGACTCGCCCGACGATCACGCGGCCCGCATCGGCGGCCTGCTGCACGTGGTCACCGCGGACCGCGCCGCCGCGATCGCCAAGCCGGTACCCGGAGCGGCCGGAGCGGCCGGGGCGGCCGGGGCTGCAGCGGCCCCCGCGACCGACGGCGATGGCGCGCGGATCGAGCTGCCGCCCGGCGCGCGCGGCCGGCTGGTGACGTCGGGTGCGCCCGAGCGCCTGCGCTACGCGCTCGTGCCCGATCACGCCGAGCTCGCCGCCGAGCTCGCGGCGTCGCCGCTGCTCGAGCTCGTCGAGCCGTCGCGCGCCCAGGTCCGGCTCGAGCTGGCCGGCGGCCGGTGGTTCGTGACCGACGACGTCCACGGCGCGCACGGCGACGAGCCGGTGCTCGCCGCGCTCGGCCCGCACGATCTCGGCCGGGCGCGCCGCGTGCTCGAGCACTACTACGCGTACGCGGTCCCGCTCCGCATGGCCGCGCGCGCGACCGATCTGCCCGGTGGCCTCGAGCTCGCCGTGCTCACCTGCCCCGATCACGAGCTGGCTCCGGAGGAGCTCGCGGCGAGCTGGCCCGAGCTCTCGACCCGCGCGCCGGCGACCTACGTGGCCAGCCCCGGAGCGCGGTTGTGCGTGCGAGTCCGCAATACCTCCCACGAGCGGCTGCGCGTCACGCTGGTGTGCGCGACGTCGATCGGCAACGTCCAGCTGCTCGGCGACGAGGTCATCGACGCGGCCACCAGCTACGTGTTCTGGCACCACAACCGGGCCGGCGCGCCGTTCGCGCTGCCGGTGTCGCCGGGCGCGGCGCGCTGGGTCGATCGGCTGGTCGCGATCGGCCGCACCGCGATGGCGAAGGACCTCGGCTACCTGCGGCTCGAGCCAAGCTTTGCCGAGATCATTCATCCGATTCGCACACGCGATATCCCGGACAGCTCGACGTATAAGAGAGCACCTCCACCGGAACAGTGGACTGCGGCGCAGGCGTTGATCGACACTCGACGTCCCTCGGCGACACTCGGCGACGCTCGGGTTCGCTGACTTACGCTGATTCGACGATCGCTGGTAGCATTCAGCGTGGTCGTGTCGCCTGAGTGGATAGAATGAGTGAGCCAGTGCACTTGACACGGGAGCCGGCGGTGCCGCTGGCGCCGGTGGCGCAACCGCGGTGGTGCACGCCGCGCGGCGTGGGCTGGCTCGCGCTCATGATCGTCCTCGCCCTGAAGTTCGCGGTGTGCCGCGGCCACGAACCCGATTGCCAGACTGCCGCGGCCACGATGAACGATGCGCTGATCGCCGTGGTGTGCCACGACGAGTACGTCCGCACCGGCGCGCCCGCGGTCGGCGTGCGGTACGCCGATGCCGAGCGGCTCGGCAACCACCTCGCCGTGGCCAAGCTGATCGCCGGCGCACTGCTGATCACCGGCGTGCGCGGCAATGCGTTTCGCGTGCTCGGCCAGATCGCGACGACCGAGGACCAGCTCGCGGCGGCCCAGGCCGCGCTCGATCAGGCGCACGCCCTCCACCAGCTGGCGTTCGATCACGATGGCCTCGCGCGCGACGAGCAGGCGCTCGCCGACGTGTTCCGGCAGCGCTCTCAGCTCGCCCGGGCGCTGCGCGCGCTCGACGCGTGTATCATCGAGGCCTACAGCGCCGGCGACATGGTGATCGCGGGCTACTGCCACCTGTCGGGCGCCCGCCTGCTGGCGCAGATCGGCTCGGTCGATAGCGCCCGGATGCAGCTCGAGCTCGCCACGATCTGGTTCCAGTTCGGCGCGCCGACCGCCCGCAACCGGGCGTGGGTCGCGCTCGAGCTCGCCAACATCGAACAGGAGGCGCGGCGCGCGCCGCTGTCCGATGCCAGCCCCAAGCTCGAGACCGGGTACTTCAAGACCGCGATCGAGCTGGGCAACCGGGCCCAGCTGCCCAAGCTGGTGGTCGGCGCCGAGCTCAACCTCGCGGCGTCGCAGACCGACTTCGATGCGCTGGAGCCGACCCGCCGGCCGCGCTGGCTCGACGAGGCCGAGCAGCACGTCGCGGCGGCCGACCTGATCGCCAACGGCAACGTCGCCCTCGAGCGCGACCAGTGCCGCGCCGACATCCTCTATCGCCGCGGCAAGCTCGAATCCGCCAAGGCGATCTACGACCGGATCTTCCCGCAGTTCACCGAGCACGACGACCGGCTCGACGTCGCCGTGATGCAGACCCGGGTCGCGCTCGCCCAGCATGACTTCACGCGCGCCGTGACCTGGGCGAACCTCGGGATCAACGAGGCCGATCAGCTCCGCCACGGCCAGCCCGACGTCGAGCTCCAGGCCTGGGTGCTGGCGAGCCACCGCGCACCCTACGAGCTGTTGTTCGTCGCGCTCGCGCGCGCCGGGCGGCTCGACGATGCCGTGCAGGCGTTCGATCAGTGGCAGGGCCGGGTGCTGCACGACGCGCTGTCGCGCCCGGTGCCGGCCGCGCCGTACGGCCTCCGCGACGCGGCGACCCGGATCGACAGCTTCCACGCCTGGCTCCCCGCGGTCGACACCGCGCCGCTGCTCCAGATCGATCCGGCCCGGCGGGTGGTCGCGCAGGTTCGCGCGACCGATCTGGTGGCGCTCGTGGTCGCCGACGGTGACCTGTGGCGTGTGACGTCCGGCGGCGGCGAGCTCGCGGTCGACGACCTCGGCCCGATGGAGACGACCCAGGCTCGCGTCGGGTTCATCGACCGGATCCGCGACTTCAACGCGGCGCCCACCGATCCCCGGCTGGGCCGCGAGCTCGGCGAGGCGCTGCTGCCCGACCGCGTGTTTCGCACGACCCGGGACACCCTGCGCGTCGTGCTCGATGGCCCGCTCGAGCGGCTCCCGATCGCGGCGCTGCGCCACGGCGACCAGCTGCTGATCGCCGCGCGCCCGATCGTCCAGCCGGCGCGGCTGTCCCAGCTCGCGTGCGCCCGGCCCACCGCGGGGCCGCGCAAGCCGGTGATCGTCGCCGACGCCGAGCCCGACACCGACCACCAGCTACCGGACGCCCGCCGCGAGGCCCAGGAGCTCGCCGCGCGGCTCGGCACGACGGCCGCGATCGGCAACGCCGCCACCGCCGCCGCGCTGTGGTCCGCGGGCCCTGGCACCCTGCTCCACGTCGCGGTCCACGGCGACATCGACGCCAACGGTGGCTACCTCGCGCTCCACGATCAGCGGGTGTACGCGCTCGATATCCTCGCCCGCCGGGCCGCGCCCGAGCTGGTCGTGCTGTCGGCGTGCATGTCGGCGCAGTCGCCCAGCCGCGAGCTCGCCGGCTCGCTCGCCTCGGCGTTCCTCGCCGCCGGCTCGACCCAGGTCGTGGCGACCCTGCGCGCGGTGAGCGACGCCGGCGCACGCGAGGTGACCTCGAAGTTTTATGCCCGCGGCGGCGCGACCGATCCGGTTCGCGCGCTCGCGAGCGTCCAGGCCGAGCTGGCCAATGGCAACAACGCTGACTGGCCGAGCTTTGCTGTGTTCGGTCGGGACCTGTGTTCAACAACGCCATGAGGAGATTCAAATGCGCACTGGTATCTATATTTGTTCATCCACCTCCGTCACGATCTCGTCGTCGGAATCCCTGGTGATGACTTCGTATACCGACCATGAGCTCGATATCGACGTCAGTCCCTGGACGGACACGATGACCCCGGGGATCTACAGGCTCGTCACCGACTCGGCGATCACGGTCAGCGGCAGCGGCATCACCGTGGTAGCGAGCCCGAATAACAAAGATCCGTGGCCGGATCCGCCGCCGATCGTCACGGAGACGCTGGGCGTGAGCAACACCGACGTCACGGACTTCTTCGCGATCGACCTGAAGTCCGCTGACTTCTGAGCACCGGCCGAGATGCAGCGCCGCGCGCTGGTTGTCGGATCGCAGATCGAGCGCGTCACCGGCGCGGATTACGACGCGAGTCGGATGTGCGAGTTGCTCATCGGCCGCGGGTTCACCGTGGACCTGCGGCTGGGCGGCGACGCGACCCGCGCCGGGATCCTCGACGGCTATGACGCGCTGATCGGGGCCACGGCAGCCGGTGACGCTGCCGTGGTGTTCTATTCCGGACACGGCCTGTACTCGGTCAACCGCGATCCGGACGATGCCGTGCAGATCGTGCAGGCGATCGCGCCCAGCGATCTGCGCGCCGGCGGCGACGACGACTTTCGCGGCATCACGGCCTGGGAGCTCGCGATCAAGCTCGCGCAGCTCACCGCGCGGACCCGCAACGTCACCGTGATCCTCGATTGCTGCCACGCCGCGCAGATGACGCGCGACGCCGGGCTCGGCGATCTGGTGCCGCGCGCGCTGCCGCACCCGGTCCACATGGGGTTCCGCGCCCACCTGCGCGCGCTCGAGCACCGCTACGGCCGGGTGCCGCTCGATCCGATCGGCAACCCCGACGCGGTGCGGGTCGTGGCGTGCAGCCAGCACGAGGCGGCGTTCGAGCACACCAACCCCGCCGGCAAGCGCGCCGGGATCTTCACCGAGGCGCTGTACGAGATCCTCGGCCAGCTGGGCGACACGCCGATCAGCTGGGCGGCGATCGGCGACGCGATCCGCGAGCGCGTGATGCGGCGCTACGTGCTGCAGCGCCCGGACGTCGAGGGCCCGGCGGAGCGCCAGCTGTTCTCGCTCGCGGTCGATCCGCCGCGCGGCGCCGTGCAGGTCACCCGCCCGCGATTGCGCGGCGCTGCTGCCATCGCCGCGGCCGCCGCCCCGCCCACCGCGCCCGCCGCGCCGTTCAGGCTCCACGCGGGCTGGATCACCGGGGTGGCCGCCGGCGATCGCTACGGCGTGATGCCGCTCGGCGCGGCCGGCTACGATGCCGCGCGCGCGATCGCCACGCTCGCGATCACCGACGCCGCGCCGATGACGTCGGCCGCCGCGATCGAGCGCTGGCAGCCCGGCCACACCGCGCTGCCCGACGACGCGGTCGCGTTCCCGATCGAGCGCCGCGCCCCGACCTATCCGGTCGCGATCGTCGCGCCCGCGGCCGCGCACGCGGGCCTGGCGCGCGCCATCGCCGGGACCGGCGCGCTGCACGCCGCGACGCCGGACACCGCGGCGATCGCCGTGCTCGCGACCGTGCGGCTCGCCGGGGCCGCGCTCACGATCGAGGACGCCGCCGGCCCGCTGTTCCCGGCGCTGCGGTTCCCCGACGAACTCGACGACGCGCTCCATCACCTCACCAGCCTCGGCGTGGCGCGCCGGATCCGCGGGCTGGTCGGCGACCACGGGCTGTCCGCCGAGCGGCTCGCGATCGCGTGGGGCGTCGTCGAGGCCGGCGCACCGCGCGCGCTGCCGGACCACGGTGCCGCGCTGCCGACCGGCGCGCGGATCTACCTCACGGCGCGGAACACCGACGACCGCCGGCGCTATATTCACATCCTGAATATCGGCCTGCGCGGCACGATCACCCTGTTGACCAAGGCCCGCGCACCCGCCGGGATCCGGCTCGACCCCCGCACCCACGTCACGCTCGGCGAGCACCACGGCCGGCTCACCGGCCTCGCGCTGATCTGGCCGCCGGGCCTTCCGTCCGCGGCGGGTCCGCGGATCGACGAGCTGTTCGTGTTCGTCACCGCGCAGCCGATCAGCCTGCGCGGCCTCGAGACCTACGCGCGCCTCCTGCGCAGCGCGCCGAGCCCCGGTGTCGGTCCCGGCGCCGCCGCTGGCCTCGCCGCCGACGCATTCTCCGTCAAGCGGCTGTCCTATGCGCTGGTGCCGCCCGCGGCGCTCACTGGACCATGACCGACGTCGTACGGATCTCCGCGTGCAGGTCGCGCGCTCCGCTGACGTCATCGTCGTACTTGCTCGACAGCGGCGGCCGCGCCAGCGGCGCGCTGGCCGTCAGCGCGACGACCCGGTACACGCCGTCGAGCAACATCACGCCGGTGGCGGTCGCACCGTGCTTGGCCCGGCACCACGGGCCCTGCGACTGCGCCGTCCCCGGGCACGCTTCGACCAGCTTGTTGTAGCGGTAGATCCAGACTGCGCGGTACTCGCCACCGCCGGTCGCCGTCGCGCACATCCGGTCGCCCGGATGCGGCGCCGCACCGCGCACCACCGTACCGGCGTTGTCATAGGTCACCGAGAGCGCCAGCGTGCCGCTCGTCGCACCGTCGGGCTGGAGCGCGAACACGATCCAGATCAGCACCAGCGCCAGCGCCAGCAGCGGCCCCGCCGTCCACCACCAGCGCCGGCGTTTCGGCTGGCGCGTCGCCGCGAGCACCCGGGCTTCCCAGCCGGGCGGCGGCTCGTGCTCGTGGCCGAGCCGCGCGAGCGCCTGCTCGAGCCGCGCGAGCGGATCGCTCACAGCGACCCTCCGGTGCGGTTCTGGATGCAGTCGCGCAAGAGCGGCAGCGCGCGCGTGACCTTCGCCTGCAGCGTCCCGGCCCGCTCGCGACACACCTCCGCCATCTCCTCGAACGTGAAGCCCTGCTGGTAGCGCAGCAAGATCGCGGTGCGCGTGCTCGGCGGAAGCTTTCCGACGCACTCGACCAGCGCGCTGTACAGCCGGGCATCATCGAGCGACACGTCGAGCGAGGCCACCGGATCGGGGACCTCGGTGGCATCGCTGCCGGCGACGTGGGCTTGCGCGCGGTTCCGCGCCTTCACGGCATCCAGCACGCGGTGGCGGGCGATCGCGAACAGCCAGGTGCGCACGGTCGAGCGCTGGTTGAACCGCTGCAGGTCGCGGTTGGCCTCGATGAACACCACCTGTTGTACGTCGTCCGCCAGCGTGGCATCCCGGAGCTCCTCGCGGCAGTACCGGTAGACCGCGGTTCCGTGTCGTTGCATCAGCTGTCGCAGCGCCCCTGTCATGTCTCCTTGGGCGACGAGCGCGAGCACATCACTATCAGGATCTGCGGACATTTTTGCCGCTATGCCCCTCCGCCCATAAAGCTTGAGAATTCAATCACATCCGTGACAATGATTCAATCTGCATGTAATGGTCTTAACGGGCATTCTACGATCAGATGTACGATCCAGCACCAGTCAACTTCTGCGGGATCACGCCGTTCTACGCTGCATATTTATGCGGCGGTCACAGCGCTTGCTCACCGATCAGCCAGCCTCGCAGGGCTTTCGCCGGGTGAATTATCCGTGGATCACGAAGGTCCAGGGGAACTTGCCTTCGATCGGCTCACCCGCGGAGTCCACGGCCGGCTCGAACTCGAAGCCGAGCGCGATCGCAACTGCACGTCGGTCCATGTGGACCTCCAGGCTCTCCAGCATGGAGGCGCCGCGGACGACGCCATGTGCATCGATGCGCAGCAGGATGCGGATGCGCTTGCCGCTGTACTGGCGCGATCCGCGAACGATCACGTCGCTGTAGTCGTACCTGGGTACGGGAGGCCGCGCGAGCGACGGGGGCGGCGCCGGCAGCGGTAACCGGGCCAGCTCGGTCGCCACCCACAGCCCCCCACCACCACCTGCTCCGCCGGTGCCGGCCAGGCCGTCTCCGGTGCCGGTGCCGCTCGCCCGATCGCCGAGCCCCTCGCCGGCCACGGTTCGCGAGCTTCCGACGTCGGCCTCGGCCGACACGTCGTCGTAGCTCACCGCCAGGTCGGCATACGGATCTTTCGGCGAGCGCGACAGCGAGCGCGGCGCGACGTAACCGATCCGACCGAACATGCCGGCCCTGGCGCTCGGTCCGGGGCTGGCATGCGCCACCGGATCGGTGCCCGGCCCCGCGGCTCGCGAGAGGATCGCCGGCGCCGGCGGATCGATCACGGCGATCGCGATCGTATCCGACGGTGGCGGCGGCTCCGGCCGCGGCGCGCCGGCCAGCGACAGCAAGAGCCACACGACGCCGGCATGCCACACGAGTGAGACCGCCACCGGGAGCGAGACCGGCAGCGAACGAGCAGCGGTGTGATCGGTCATCCCAGACGTACTCCTCCCTCGCACCCGCCCAGGCTACCCCACCCAAGGCGCGCGGAACCACGCGCGCCGGATGAGGAAACGATTACACGTCGCGGGATCGGGTGGATTCGCCGAGCTTCGATCAAAAAAAATGCCGGCGTGTTGCCACGCCGGCAGCGGTCGCGGGGCCGCGCCTTCGCACACTGCGTATTGCTACGCGCGCGCAAAGTCGGCGATGACCGGCGGGGTCGACGTGTCAAAACCGACCACGTCGATCATACCGGCGTCGTAGGGGTCAGCGATGCTGAACCCCGTCGACGTCATTCCGACCACGACCAGCTTGGCCGGAATTCCCCGTGCGTCTCGGTACGACCGCAGAGCCTGGGCCGGGTGCACGTTTCCCGCCCAGGTCTTGTTGTCGGTGTAGATACAGAACGTATCCACATCGACGCGGTGCTCCTGCGCCCAGCGCATCGGCAGGGCGCAGTCCATTCCTCCCATCGAGTACCGGCTGGCCTCGGCGACGGCGTCGTCCAGCCGCTGGCGCGGCGAGATCGACAGCGTCGTGATGCCAGCCGAACCATAGGGTGCCGCGGCGAACGCGATGAACGTGGGGTCACGCTCGGTCGCGGCGGTCACCAGCGCCATCGCGGCGCTCGCGATCCGCGGCGTCAGGCCCGGCACGCCGGCGATCGTGCCCGACGCCATCGATCCGGACCCGTCGAGCGCGACCAGCATGCGCACGCCCACCGGATCGATCATGCCGAAGCTCGCGTAGAACGCGGCGTCCAGCGCGTCGACGATCGACGCCACCGGCTGCCAGCGCTGCGAGCCGCGCACACTGCGTCCGGCCTTGTAGGTCATCAGCGCCGATAGCACCGCGATCGGGTGCAGCCGGGCCTGGCGCAGCCGGTGGCGATCGTGGAGCTGCTCGACCACCCGCTTGACCGCGGCCGAGCCGGGCGCGAGCAGGCCCACGCGGGTCATCGTCGCCAGGTTGCGGATCATCGCGGTCATCGGCATCGTGGCGAGCAGCGCCTCCCAGACCTCCGGCAGCTCCAGGAGATCGGCCGGCACGCACTCGCGCGGGATCCGGCGATCGCGGATCAGCTTCGCGGCGACCCACGGGTTGTCGATCGCCTTGAGCTCGGTCGCCCCACCGTCGCGCGATTGGATCGGCGCGCGCTGCGGCATGGACTTGGTCGCAAAGTAATTCGTGAGCTTGAACATGACGCATCCCCTCCGGCCCACCTCGGTGGACAGCAGTGCCCACCAAGGTGGACGGTGTGAATCAACCGTTCGCTGTAGAGGCGAACGGTAAGCGCGCCCGATCGGACCGCGCGTGGCCCCACCCTCTGGAATCGAACCAGAACCTCTCGGTCTTCAGCCGAGCGCGCAGACCAGCTACGCCAGAGTGGGGTATCGCACCGCGCGCTGCCATTGGCTGGCGACGCGCGGCGCTGTCATCGAGCGCCTGCCGGGGCGCTCTCCTCATCCATCGCTCTTCGGTTGTCAGAGAACGCTCCGCGATGCGCAGCGCGCACTTCGGGCCTCGGGCCCTCTGTGAAGGCCCCGCTGCGCACGCGAGCACCGCGGGCGCACCTCGAGCTGGGTCGCGGCTGCGGGCTGCGCAGGCGCGGTGATCCCCACGACGAGACCACCTAGATCAGGAGTACAAACTCCTGATCTAGAGTCGTCACGTCACAGGATAGGTTGGAGTATCAGGACCACCAGATCGCCCAAAACGCCGAAGGGCCACCTGGTCTTCCCGGGTGGCCCTTCCTGCACGCTGACGTGGTTCACGTCATCCGTAGGGAGGGGCTCCGGGCTCGCGCATGAGCATGAGATCAAACCGGGCCAAGAACCGTGAGCAACCATAACCTTTACGGCTGCTTGGCGCCTGGATGGCGGCTTGCGGGCGATTGGTTGGGCAGGGATGCTTCATGGGATGGCCGGGCGGAGATGGGATCGGGTCGGATCGGTCAGGTGAGCGCACCACGCGGTGGGCTCGTTGATGATGAATGATTAACAGCATCGTGCTGAGCTGTCAAACGCTTTGTCGGAAAGAATTGCAGTTCCCAATGGCTCTCGAATCACGAGTAGTTTCGCGACGCGATCCGTCCGAGCGGAGCTTTTTCCGGCGCGGCTCACGTGGAGCGACGGATCCCGGCGCGCGATCCCGCCGCCGCCATCGCCGCCGCCATCATCGTGACGATCGCGTGAATGCGACCACGCGCACATCGCATTCAGCGGCGGCGTGATCGCCCTGATCTCTGTGGGATCCGATACGGGCTGCCTTGCGCAGTGCACATCGGGCTCGCGCGCCCACGCTCGGCGGCGATGTAGGCCTCACGCACGGCAGGCCGTCAGGGCGAGTGGCTAGGCCGGATTGCGCGCGAGGATCACCCGGCTACGAACTGGTCGAGTTCCTGCACAAATGGAAAACCATGATTCCGGCCGTAGCTCCGACGAATTCTTACGCAACTGAAGAGCTCCAGCCCGGCAATGTGCTCGACGGTCGCTACCGGATCGTCCGCAAGCTGGCGGACGGTGGCATGGGCACAGTGTTCCTCGCCGAGCACATGCTGATCAAGCGCCGGCTCGCGATCAAGGTCCTGCACACCGAGCTCGCCAACGATCGCAACATGGTCCACCACTTCCTCAACGAGGCCTCGGCGGCCGGAACGCTCGGCCACCCCCACATCGTCGAGTCGACGGACATGGGGTTCACGCGCGACAACATCCCGTACATCGTGTTCGAGTACCTCGAGGGCAGGCTGCTGTCCGAGGAGATCCGGCGGCTCGGCCAGCTGCCGGTGCGCCGCGCCTTGCAGATCGCGCGGCAGGTCGCCTCGGCCCTCGAGGCGGCCCACACCGCCCAGATCGCCCACCTCGATCTCAAGAGCGACAACATCTTCCTGATCCACCGCGGCGACTCGCTCGATCACGCCAAGCTGCTCGACTTCGGGATCTCGCGGTTCCTGGCGGGCGATGCCGAGGACACCAACCCGGGCGTGTTCATGGGCACGCCGGAGTTCATGGCGCCGGAGCAGGTGAGCAGCCCCAACCTCGTCGATTGCCGGGCCGACATCTACGCGCTCGGCGTGTTGCTCTACGAGATGCTCAGCGGGACGTGCCCGTTCGTCAGCGAAGATCCGCTCCGCGTGCTGGACCAGATCGTCAACGATCCGCCGCCGCCGCTCGGCCGGCCGGTCCCGCTCGAGCTCGAGACCTTGCTGTTCGACGGCCTGCTCGTGAAGTCGCGCGAGCAGCGGCTGCAGACCATGACCGAGATCCTGGCCCTGCTCGACGCCCGGATCGCCATGCTGCGCCTGGCGGCCCCCGACGCGCTCGAGACGTTCGACGAGCCGAGCACGGTGATCCCGGCGAGCTGGCCGGTCGAGAGCTGGTTCGACGACGCACCGGACCGGTTCGAAGGGGCGCTGACGTCGGTGGACCTCGACCCCAAGCTCTCGGGCTAGGCCATCGGTCCCTGACCGCGAAGGCGACAAACTTGCCCAGGGCCCCGACTACGAGCATCTCGGGCTCATAGCTGGCGTTCATCGACTGAGGGTCTCGGACTGCCCATCCGGGGCCCTCGATCTTTTGGCGCGCGTTTGTTCACATCCTCGCACGCCGTGCTCGTCCGCCGCGCCGGAGGGTTGCCGCTCGCGATGAAAAAAGCGCATGCCGGGTGCAACGAGCTTGTGCTCGGCGCTCGGGTCATCGGCACAGAACCTGGCGCGGCGGTGCCAAGCGCGCCAACATCGCCGCCCGCGCTGCTGTGCCGCGCACTCCACGTTCACAGGGAAGCGAAAGACCATGTCACATTCTGCGAAGCCTACGTCGAAGTTGCTCACGCTCGAAGAAGCTGGACCGATCCAGATGGGGTTCTGGGTACCCAATCGCGTGTGGGCGACGGCGAAGTTCCTCATTCCGCTACGCGACATGATTGCCGCGAAGCGCAAGGCCGGCACGCTGGCACCCCTGCAACCAGTGCTACAGGACTTCAAGAATTGGATTACTGCTCATAGCATCTACCGCATGTGGCTTACGTCGATGATCGACCAGGCTAACGCGTTCGTCGCCGGGCAGGACGAGAAGACCCGCAAGGAGATCAAGGACGACGGTGACGTGATCTGGATCGAAGGCTTTGATGCCTTCTTCGAGATCTTGAACGAGATCATCACGACCTCACCCTCGTTCAACGCCACCGCTCAGGTCGGCACGCCGATGAACGGCTTCCTCGCGGTCGCGATGGGGACCGATGCTGGCGCGGCGTTGTTCCACGACATGGTGTTCAACCAGCAGTTCAAGAAGGTGCTCGACGCCTGGAACACCTTCCTCAAGAGCAGCCCTTCGCTCGACAAGCTCAATATCCACGAGCCCGAGAAGCCGGGGTCGTGGATATCGCAGGCGGCGTGGCAAGCCGGAGTATGGGATCAGATGGTGTGTGATCCGGAGAAACCGGGCTACGGATACGATTCGTGGAATTCGTTCTTCATCCGGCAGTTCGTGCCCGGCGCACGACCGTTCCATGGCGATCCGATCGTCGACGTCGACATCGGGTGCGAGACCACGCCGTGGGACTACCGCAACGACGTCAAGCTCGAGACTCAATTTTGGATCAAGGACATCAACTACTCGTTGCTCGATCTATTTGGCGGGCAGCGTCAGTGGGCAAAGCTGTTCGAAGGCGGGCAGCTCTACCAGGGTTTCCTGTCCGCGACCCACTACCATCGCTGGAGGTCACCGCTCGACGGCAAGATCGTACGCTCCTGGGTGGAGCCGGGCACGTACTTCGCGCAGCGTCCGAAGCAAGGTGAGGATCAGGGCACGTGGGAAGGCACGCAGTCCCAGCCGTACCTCGGGCACGTTGCCTCACGCGCGATCTTCGTGTTCCACCACGAGACGGTCGGCTACGTCGCGCTGATCTGCATCGGCATGGTCGAGGTGTCGACGTGCATGATCGAGCCGAGCTCGTTCATCGTCCAGGATGGCGCGCCGCCGGCCCCGATCACACGCAACACGGAGATCGGCCACTTCGAATTCGGTGGCTCGACCCACGTGATGATCTTCCAGCGCGACCGCGTGCAGCTCGCGGACTGGGCGATCCACGCCGCGGAGCACCGAAATGATCCGAAGCCAACGCCGATGGGCAGCGTGATCGCGACCGCGAAGCGCTGACTCAGCCTACTTGGTCCAGGTCGGGCAGTCTGCGGCTCCCGTGTCGGCGGCGACCGGGCACTGCGCGTTGCCCGAGTGGAGCCCTCCGGCGGCGCGCGTGAGGTCGATGTCGGCCAGCATGCGGACTATCTGGCTGCGCAGCACGAGCTTCCGGGGCGTCTTCTTCAGCGTAGCAGCATAGCGCAGCGCTTGTGGTCGCTGCACGCCTCGATCACCCGCCCGGGGTTCGGCAGCGTCCAGCGCGCAAGCTCCCCGGTGAATCCGCGAGTCACGATGTCGCCGCCCTCGACGTGGACCGCGACGATCTGCGACGTGTGCGCGGGGAGCGCCCACAGCAGGCTCTCTCTGCCCTGGTCCCAGAACCAAAGCCGGCCGGCCCCACCGGCCATCACCAGGCCGTCGGACGTGAGCGTGGCGTCGGCGAGGATCCGCGACCCGCCTCGGTAGATGTGGCGGAGCTTGCCCGTCGTCCCGTCCCACAGCCGAGCCGTGCCGTCGGCGCCTGCGGTGAGGATCTGGCCTCCCGTGACCCAGCGCGCCGAGAATACGCGACCGACGTGGCCCTCGAGCTGGGTGACGACCCGGTAGTGCTCGAGGTCCACCAGCAGCGGCGGCGTCGCGCTGCCGGTATAGATCGGGAGCGCGACGAGGCGATTCCCGTCCACCCGTAGCGACATGACGCGCGCCGGGATCTCGAGATCCGCGAGGACCGCGCCGGCGGGATCGTATACCCGCAGCCGTCGCTGCGCGTCGGCGGCAACCACCCGACCGTTGGACAGAAAGCCAGCGGCGTCGACGCCGCCCGGAGCAGCCGGGAGCGCGAGCCGCGAGCCGTCGTCGCGCGTGACGAGCAGCGAGCCGTCGACCGCGCCACTGACGACGTTCCGCCCCGTCGTGGTCCCACCGAACGCCACCGCGTTGACGGCCGCGCCGTGCACGATCGTACGCAACAGTCGGCCGCCCGGGAGTTCGTACACGTCCACCGCGTGGCCGCGCGCGATCGCCGCGCGGTCCCCCGCGCCAGACACCGCGGGAGACGCGGAGGCGAAATCGCCGGCGACCGGCGTCACGCCGGGGAGCTCGGCAAGCAACTGACCGCGCGCCGTATCCCAGACCCGGGTCGGTCGGTCCTTGCAGCCGACTGCGACGAAGCGGCGGTCTGGCTCGGAGTTCAGGCCGCAGTTGTCGCCGACCGGCAGCGAGCGCCAGCGGCGGTACGCCGGGGTCGCGTCCCAGACCCGGGCGGTGCCGTCCAGGGACGCCCCGACGACGCGCCGAGAGTCGCGGTCAAAATGAGCAGTCAGGACGCTCTGCGGCCCATCGAGCACGGCGACCGACATCCCCTCACTGGCTTCGGCGACGACGACTGTCCCATCTGCGTCCGCGGCGAGGACCAGGCTGGAGGTCCGGTCGAACTCGACCGCGGAGATTCTGCAGTGACAGGGACTGAGCTGGCTCTGTAGCTCCCCCGACTCGCCACGCCAGATTTGCACCACACCGTCGCGGCTTCCCGCGGCGATGAGCCGGCCGTCGGGCGAGAACGCCACGGCATCGACGGACTTCCCGGCGTCCCGCAGGTGCTGGATCCTCGCGCCACTCGGGATCTCCCAGATCGACACGTCGCCGGTCGCAGCCCCCGTGGCGAGACGTGCGCCGGTCGGGTCGAAGGCCAGGCGGTGGATCCGAAGTCCGCGGATCGTGGCGACCTGTCTCCACGTCCGTACGTCGAATACGCGCACATCGCCGCCCCCCGTCGTGACGAGCCAGCGACCGTTGGGGCTGAACGCGAGACCAGGGAACTCCAAGCCGTCGTTGTGGAGCTCGGCGATCGGAGCGCCGGTCGTCGCGTCCCACACGTGCGCGACGTCGCCCCGGGTGTCGATCGCGGCGACGAGCCGGCCGTCGGGGGACAGCGCGACGATGAAGTAGTGCTGTTTCGAGCCATCGCGCCGCAGCTCGCGCACGAGCGCCCCACTCGCCGCGTCCCAGATCTTGACCGTGCTGTCGTTCCCGGCGGTCACGATCCGCGCGCCGTCGGCGCTGTACAGGGCCTGGTAGACGGTGTCGCCGTGGAACAGCGTGAACCTCCGCTGGTAGGTCTGCGCGTCCCAGACCTGCGCGGCCCGGTCGTCGGTCGTGACGATCTGCCGGCCGTCGGGCGAGAACGCGGCCGACCACATGCGCCCGGCGGTGCTCTGGAGCCGGGCCTGCTCCGCGAGACGCGGCTGCAGCGCCCGCGCGAGCATGAACGTCGTGCTCGGCGAGTGATCGCCGCGCTGGTAGGCGCGGCCCAGGTGGAGCGACGCGTCGGGTTCGTCGTGGATCAGCTCCGAGTTGCCCTGGTCGACCTCGGCCTGCGTGATGGTTGCCTCCACCACCGCCCGGGCCGAGCGGGCCTGTTCCTGGGCAAGCTTGGCCTGCTCCTGGGCCAGCTGGGTCTCCAGCCTCGCCTGCTGCGCCCGCGTCGCCGCGCGGTGCAGGTACAGGAGCCCGCCGACCAAGGCCAGCGCGGCGAGCGCGACGAGCGCTCGCCGGAGCCAGCGAGCGCGGCGGATCCGCTGCTGGCTATCCTTGAGGAACACGCGCTCGAGGCCGCCGAGGGTCTCTCCGGGAACGCTGCGTACGGTCTCCTCGACCACGTCGGCGCCCCACAAGAAGCCCGGCCGGCAGCGCTCGTCGAGCCACAGCTGCGCCGAGATCCGGAGCTGCTCGCGCCTGCTCGTACGCAGCGCCTTCTGCACGTTCTTCGACAGGTCCAGCGCAGTCTTCGTGCGGTACCGAGGATGCTTTTTGAGCGCACCCTGGATCGCCGCGTCGAGGCCCGGCGGGAAACCGTCGCCGAGCGGCGGTACCGGCGCGTGCCCGTGCTGGTCGTGGTACCATTCGGTCCGGTCCGCGACGAACGGCAGACGCCCGGTGAGCGTCTGATAGGCGATGATGCCGAGCGCGTAGACGTCTGCCTCCGGCCCGGCGAGCTCCGCGCCGCCCCACAGATCCGGGGCCATGTAGGCCGACGATCCGAGCGTCGCGTTCGGCGGCGTCAGCCGGCGCCGAGTCTGCGAGCTGTGGTAGTCGGCGACCGTCCGCCCGGCCCGGAGCGGCCGGATCGCCAAGCGATCCGTTTTCGCGCCGAACGGGTCCGTGTCACCGTCGCGGTCCGTGTCGTGGTCTCCGTCGACATCGTCGACGTCGTCGGCAGCGTCGGCGTCGGCGGCATCGGCGTCGCGATGCTCGCCGGGCCCGAGCTCCGCATCGTCGGCTTCGATCTCGCTGTGGCGCGTCCCGCTCTCCCGGGCGATCCCGAGGTCGAGGAGCTTGGGGATCAGGCGGCCCTTGCACCTGACCACCATGATGTTGGACGGCTTGAGATCGCGGTGGAGGAGCCCCTTGTCGTGCGCGGCGTCGACGACATCGCAAACATCGTCGAAGAACGGCACGAACAGCTCCAGCGGCATCGGGCCGTGCTGCTTCAGCCAGTCCGAGAGCGAGACGCCCTGCACCCGCTCCATGGCAATCCACAGGAGACGTCCGTCGTCCGCTGCGCCGAACGTATAGACATGCACCGCGTGGGGGTGGCGGAGCTGCGCCGCGAGCCGCGCCTCGCGCATGAACCGCTCGCGCGAAACACTGTCGCCATGCTCCTCGTGCAGCACCTTGACCACGACCTCGCGCTCGAGGAGCGGTTGCTCGGCGCGGTAGACGGTCCCGAAGCCGCCCCTCCCGATCGGCTCGCGCAGGATGAACTCGCCCAGCGTGCGTCCAGATAGATCTGCCATCGGCCGTGGCTCCTTCCGTAGAGGATAGGCTACGCCATGAGCCGAGCGATGAGCCTGCCAGTCAGGGCGCGAGGCGCACCAGCGCTGCCGTGGGCTGGCGCGGCGCGTGCTCGTCGCGGTAACTCACCGAGACGCCGAGGACCTGGCCCTGCCGCGACAGCTGGGCCTCGAGATACAGGTCGTCGAGCTGGCCGTTCAGCTGGCCCTGCGTGAAGCTCGTGCTGCTCACGGTGAACAGCCAGCCGTCGATGTAATGCGCCGGGGTGGCGCCGGTGAGCACCGTGGCCTCGAGCGGCATGTCCGTGAAGTCCCTGCACGCGCCGGCGGTCCGGACCAGGGTGCGCGCGCCGCACGCCTCCGCCGAGCGCACCCACGTTCCCGACGAAGCACGCATCGCATGCATCCGGTCCGCCCGGCTGGCCTGCGCGATGGTGAAGGTGATCACGCGCGGGGGCGCATCGCCGGGGGTGCCGGGGGTGCCGGGGGTGCCGGGGGTGCCCGGGGTGATCGTGAGCCGCCACGTGCCCTCGAGCGCCGCGCGCAGCTCGGGCGCGCCGTAGTCGAAGCCCGAGGTGATGCCGAACACCGGGTTGAGCACCAGCGCCGCGACCGCGATCGCGGTCACCACGGTCCACTTGATCCATCGCCTTGCGGTCGCCATGGGCGAATAACACCACGCCGGTGAGCCCTATTGCCGAGATCATCAGCTGCGTTAGCTACGTCACGCGGTCCGCTGCGCCGAGCTGCACGAGCTGACCGGTCAGAACGGGGCCACGCGGTAGCGATAGATGACGCCCGGCAGGTTGCTCGGCGACGCGACCTGCGGCGCGCTGCTGAGGTACAGCGTGTCGGCATCGACGTCGGTCGGGTAGGTCAGGAACCGCGCCTGCGCGGAGCTGAGGTGGGTGATCGGGTGCGCCGCGGCGCTGCGATCGCCGCGCATCACCCAGGCCTCGAGCGCGAAGCTCGCCGCGCTCGACGCCGAGGTGTCGGGGTTCCACGCCGGCGACAGATTCGCGGAGCTCGCGAACGCCATGAACGCGGTCGGCGCCGAGGCGAACACGACCGGCTCTTCCCAGTGGCCGAGCTGGGCGACCAGCGGCGACGCCGAGCCGTTTGGCGCGTACGGGTAGGCGACCGGATCGTGGAGCGTCAGATCGGCGTACGCCGGTGCCGCCGCGCGCCAGCTCCACGCGGTGACGTCGATGAACGCCTGGGTCGCGCCGCCGAGCGCCTGCCAGCTCGCCGGCGAGCTCGCGAGCTTGTCGCTGAACAGGAACGCGTCGCTCGCGATCAGCAGCTGCTGGTCGTCGGCGGTGAAGCCCCAGGTCTCGTAGCCCTTGCCGATCACGTGGCCGTCGGCGGGCTTCCACAGGCCACGGCCCGCGGGACCGGCCGGCGTCGGCGTGAGGTTGCGCTCGTACGAGCCGATCGCGGGGACCAGGCGCCCATCGCTGGCGGCGACGATCACGAGATCGCCGGTCGCCGCCTGCAGCGGTCCCCCCCAGGTGTAGCCGGTGCCGGCCCAGCCGACCCGCTCGGACCACGCGAGCTTGGCCGAGCCCGCGATCCCGCCGGCCGCGCCGTGCGACACCACCGGCCGCATGACGCCGACGGCCGGCGGCGGCGCCCCGGCGGCCGAGCACGCGTACTCGGCGAACGGATGGCTGTTGGTCGCGATCACGCCCTGGCAGCCCGCGGCGCAGCCGGCCTCGGCGCACTGCAGCGGGCGGCCCGAGGTCGCGTTGATCGCCGGCCAGGTCGCGGCGAAGTCGGTCAGCTGGACCCAGGTCTTGCCGTCGACCGAGATCGCCCACAGATCGACGTAGCCACCGACCTCGGAGTTGCCCTGCGCGTGCGGCAGGCCGTGGCGCGGCAGCTCGACCCCGGCGATGATCCACGCGCCGCTCGGATCCCAGAACGGGAGATCCTTGTTCTGGTTGGCGTAGATCACCGCCCCGGGCTGGCGGATCGGCGCCGGCGGCGCGCCGGCCGACAGCGCGGCCTTGTAGATCGCGACGCCATCCTGGCCGTCGACGATCGTGGTGCACCCCAGGCAGCGCGGCGACGCGCCATCGGCGCCCGCGACGTAGAGCACGCTGGTCCCGGTCGGCGCGAGCGTGCCGCCCTGCGGACCGGCGACGAAGTACGGGCCACCAGCCGGATCCAGGGTGCCGGCCAGCTGGCCGCCGAGGATGTCGAGCCGCGTGGTCTCGAACACGAGCTGGCGGCGCGCCGGGCTGAACCGCGCCGCCTTGCCGTTCCACGGCCCCGCCGCCACCGGCCAGTCCGCCGGGGCGTGCGCGGTGCTGCCGTCGCGCGCGCCGACGATCAGCTCCAGCTGGCCCGCGGGCACGACCTCGGAGGTGGCGTCGGCGTCGCCGGCGCTGGCGTCCGGGCCGGCGGTCGCATCGCCGCCCGCGCCGCCATCGTTCACCGCGTGCGGCGAGCCGCAGGCCAGACATCCCAGGACGAGCCAGTGTGCGCGCATCGCCGAGCTCGAGT
>DATBBB010000081.1:0-2865 GCA_036271215.1 Kofleriaceae bacterium
CGGCAGTCGGAGGCTATTCCGGAACGAGTCGCACGAGGGTGTCGCCTAGCGCCGCGCAGTCGCCGTGGTCGGACAGCCGTGCCGGGATCAGCGTGTTCGCGCACTGGCCCGCGCCGAACCGGCCTCCCTTGGGCACGATCGCGACGTCGGTGCGCTGCCTCGGATCGTGGACGACGCGCACCACGATCGCTCCGAGCGACGACTCGAGGCGGCCGGTGCCACCGTCCGGGATTCCCGCGGCCGCGTGGGGATGGACAGTGACGTCGATGGGACCGACGAGCGGGCGCGACCACTGCGACGCCTGTGAGCGATCGGTCGACAGCGACAGAAGGACCAGCGGATAGCGCGCGTCGGGCACGACCGGCGGCGGCGGCTCGTCGGTGACGAGGTTCGCGCGGCCGGTCGGGGTCGCGAACCGGCGCTCGGCGAACACCGGGCCGGGCGCGAACGGATGCCGGGTCGGGCCGCCATCCTCGAGTTGCTCGAGTGTGATCCCGCGCGGCTCGAGCTTGGTGAGCAACCGGCGCTTCCAATCGCGCGGACTGCCGGCGAGCGCGTCGCCGAGCCCGACGCGCGGCGCGAGCGCCTGCACGATCTCGAGGTCCGAGCGCACGTTTGCATGTCGCGGCACCCCCGGGCGCGACACGCCGATATGGTGATGGCCGTAGGCGCCGAGCACGTCGTCGTCCTCCACGAGTGTGGTGGTCGGCAGCACGACGTGGGCGCGCTCGGCCGTGTCGGTGAGGACCGAGTCGACGACAATGACGAGCTCGCGGGTTTCGAATGCGCGCGCGGTCGTTGCCGAGTCCGGCAGCATCGCGATCGGGTTCGCCGCCGTCACCCAGATGGCGCGGATGGGTGGATCGGTGGCGGCGAGGATCTGCTCGCCGAGCAGCGGCTCGACGATGAACCGCGGCGCGATCCCGCGCACGAGCGAGCGGTCGAAGGCCCGCCGGCGCTTGGCCTCGAACGACACACCCGCGCCGGGCACGCCGATGTTGCCGGTGATCGCGCCGAGCGCATCGATCGCGCGGATGATGCTGGCGCCGTTGAGCCGGCGCTGCATCCCCCAGCCGACGAGGATCGTCGCCGGACCGTCGTGAAGCCGTCGCGCGAGGTCGTCGGCGGCGTCGGGAGGGAGGTCGGCGGCATCGCACCACGCGACGACCGACCGCGACGCCGCGAGCGCGCGCAGACCGTCGAGGTTGTCGCACCACCGCGACGCATCGGGGTGGTGCCAACCGCGCTCGAACACGAGCTGCGCGGTTGCCATTGCGAGCGCGAAGTCACCGCCCGGTCGCGGCTGCCAGAACCGGTCGCACAGCTCGGCGGTGCGGTGGTGGATCGGATCGATCAGCACCACGCCGGCGCGGCGCGCACGAGCGGCGCGCACGAACGGGATCGCGTGCGTCCAGGACACGTAGAGGTTGCGGCCCCACACGATCACCTGGTTGGCGTTGGCGAGATCGGTCGGATCGGCGGCCTCGTAGTCGCCAAAGTCGGCGGTCTGTGCCCACTCGCCCGCGCCGCTGCAGCTTGGTGATGCGGCCGTCCTCGACCGTCGCCACGATCGAGCACGCGTCCGGGCAGTCCCGGTTGCACATCGTCTTCTTGAGCTCGATCACGCAGCGATCGCTCACGACTCTTTCAGTCCACAATCGGGGATGTCACTCTCGTTGTCGTAATATCTATAGGGCAAGAACTTCCCCGACATCGTGATCTTCACGCGATCTGCGTCGCGATGTGGTGCCAGGTCCAACCGTTGTCACGTTTGATGTCCAGGATCTTCTCGGTCAGCTGTTCTCGCCTCATGCATTCTCCTTCGTGGGCAGCGTACGTGAAGTGATTGGCACTCCGGACCCGAGCGACCCAAACTCACACGTCACGGTGCCGTGCGCCGCCAGCTCGTGCACAAATTGGCGGCGAGCCGCGGCTCACATGTGCGTGATGAGCTACGCGCCGCCAGCTCGAACGTCGGCTTGAAGGTCTTCACGGCCTCGAACGCCTGATCGAGGATCTTTCGCTGTCGATGCCGGTGATCACGACCGATGTCGGGATGGGGGAATGGACTCGCGTTGTCGATGACCAACCGAGCACCGGACGTGGGGGCGACGGTCGCGCTGGGTCGCTACCGGTTCGATGAATCAGCGGAGCAAGGAGCGGCCCGTGCTATCGAGGATCCCCTCATAAACGTCGCCGACGGGGATCGCCGTGGACAGCGTCGGCAGCTCGAAGCTGTCGCCGTCGCGATACGTGGTAGCACGCCACTCGCTGCCGGCCCGGCGATAGACCTTCACGCATCGCTGATCTTGCGCCACCAGCACGTAGGCCTCGAGCGAGGCCAGCGACTGAAAATCGGACCGCTTGTCACCGTCATCATCGCCTTGGCTGCTCGGCGACAGCACCTCGAGCACGACCGTCGGATTGGTCGTGGCCTGAGCGTCGTGCGCTGGATGGTCGGGCGCACCGCAGATGATCGAGCCATCGGTGTAGCGACCGCGTGCGCGCGACGCGATCCAGAACCGCTGGTCGGGCGTGTAGTATCGGCAGCTACCCGTCTCTCGATTACCGAGCAACCTCGCGAGCCTGCCCGCGATGACATTGTGCTCGTCAGATCCCCCGGCCATCGCGACGATCACGCCGTCGATGAATTCGTGACGGTGGGCGCTGTCCTGCTCGACCGCCAAGTAGTCGGCATAGTTCGCCCGGCACGGCAGCCGAAGGATCGCCTCCATGTGGTCAGGGTAGCACGATCACGACAAACATAGGCTGCGTTACCAAATCTGCCCGGGTCAGGATGCCAGCGCGGTGGGGGGGCCGCGGTCGCGCGGTCAAGGCAGGTAGCGCGCGACGAACCAGTCCGGG
>DATBBB010000082.1:0-4485 GCA_036271215.1 Kofleriaceae bacterium
TTCTTCTGGACCTGCATCCCGGCGCTGATCTCGTTCATCGAGGGCATCCTGTTCCTGACGATGTCCGACGAGGCGTTCGACCAGCGTTATCCTGGCTGAGCCAGCGAGCCCTCGAGCTCGGCGAACGCTCAGCGCGCCAGCTCGAGCTCGAGCCCGCGGGCGAGCGCGATCAGCGCCTCGCGGGTGTTGAGCGCGGGGTCACCGAGCACGCGCTCGAGCAGCACGGTGAGTAGCCGGCCGAGCGCCGGCCCCGGGATCATGTCGAGCGCGACCAGCAGATCCTTGCCGGTGACGGCGAGCTCGTTGACCGCGAGCGCGTCGTGGCGCTCGAGGATCGCCGCGGCGCGGTCCGCCAGGCCGGTCGCCTGATCGGCCGCCTGATCGGCTGCCTGCTCGGTCGATGATCCGGCCGAGCGCTCGGCGCGCCACAGCGCGATCGCCGCGGGCGCGTGGCCACGCGTGACGTCGGCGAGCAGCCGGCGGACGTCGCCGTCGGTCCATTCGGCGACCAGCGCGGTGGCGGCGGTGCCGACCAGCACGCCGGCGGTGCCCGACTCGTCGTTGGAGAACTTGAGGCGGCGCAGCACGGCCTCGGCGGTGCGCTGGGCGCGGCGATCGAGCCGGCGCAGCACCGGATCCGGAGCACCGAGCTCGGCGACCAGCGCGCCCAGCCGCGCGATCGGCGCCGCGGCGTCGACCCGGGCCAACCAGCGCGCGACCGCGGCCGCGCGATCGGTGCGCGTCGCCGCCGCCCACGCGTCGAACCCGACGACCAGCTCGGGCAGGATCAGCGCGAGGATCCCGGTGCGCTCGGCGATCGCGAGCGCGCGCGACGGCTGGCGGGTCGCGAGGATCTTGCGCAGCTCGTCGGAGATCCGCTCGCGGCTGACCTTGGCGAGCGACGGCAGCGCCGGCACGATGCCGCGCTCGGTGTCCGGATCGAGCGCGAACTCGAGGGTCGCGGCGAACCGCACCGCGCGCATCACGCGCAGGCCGTCCTCGGTGAACCGGGCGACCGCGTCGTCGTAGACGTTGCCGGTCGGGCCGACCGCGCGCAGCCGGCGCTCGGCGAGATCGACCTGGCCGTGGTACGGGTCGATCAGCGTGTCGGTCGCCGGGTCGTAGGCGATCGCGTTGACCCGCAGATCGCGGCGCGCGAGATCCTCGACCAGCGGCACGCCGAACGTCACGTGATCGGGGCGCCGGGCGTCGGTGTACCCGCCCTCGCCGCGGAACGTCGTGACCTCGACGTGCGATTCCTCGCCGCGCCCGGTGACGATCGTGATCGTGCCGTGCGCGAGCCCGGTCGGCACCGTGTGGCGGAACAGGGTCATCACCTGCTCGGGGCGCGCGCTGGTCGCGATGTCCCAGTCGCCGGGCGTGCGGCCGAGGATCGCGTCGCGCACCGCGCCGCCGACCGCGACCGCCTGGTGGCCGGCGCCGGCGAGGGTCTGGCACACGACGCGGACGTTGCCGGGCAGGGCGTGCGCGAGCCGGGTTCGGGGTTCTGCGTCGGACATGCGTCGCTCGCTACTCGGTGGCCGCGGCACCGCGCAGCCGGTTGAAGATATCGGCCGCGCGGGTGCGCAGCTTCATCGCCTCGACCGATGCGCCGGTGCGTTCCTTGACGCCGGCGAGGCCCTGGTACGCGCGGGCGAGCTCGACCTCGTGCTTGACCGCCGCGAGGATGTCGATCGCGCGCCGGAAGTCGTCCTCGGCCTGCCCGGTCTGGCCGAGCGCGGCGGCGACCTCGGCCTTGGCCCGGTAGCCGCAACCGATGTGGACGCGCAACCCGACCGCCTCGCTGACCGCGACCGCGGCGTGGGCCTCGACGTCGGCGGCCTCGAGGTTGCCGAGCTGGAGCTGGACGTGGGCGAGCCGCTGGTGCGCGGTCGCGAGCGCGACCCGGTCGCCGAGGCCCGCCGCGATGCCCTTGGCCTCGGACAGATCCCTGACCGCGTCGTGGCCGTGGCCCAGCGCCGACTTGACCTCGCCGGTGCGCGACAGGACGTCGGCGAGCGCGAGCTTGTCGCCGATCTCGAGCGCCATCGCGCGGGCCTCGGTCAAGAGCTCGAGCGCGAGCTGATGGTTGCCGTCCTCGCCGTGCACGCCGCCGAGGTCGCACAGCGACTGCACGATGCCGACCAGATCGCCGATGTCGCGCCGCAGATCGAGCGCCTCGCGGAACTGGCTGATCGCCGCCTTGAAGTTGCCGGTGTCGTGGTGGACCCGGCCGATGTTGGCGAGCGACAGGGCGATTGAGCGCCGGTCGCCGAGCGCGCGGCGGATCGTCAGCGCCTGGCGGTGGAAGTCGAGCGCGTGGCCGAACGCCCCGCGCAGCCAGTTGACCCGGCCCATGTCGTCGAGCGTCGACGCGATGCCGCGGTCGTCGCGCGACTGCTCGAACAGCCCGTGGGCGCGCCGCAGGTGCTCCATCGCCAGATCGTAGCGGCCGAACCGGCGCTGGCCGCGCGCGAGCCGGCTGTACGCCGCGCCGGCCTTGGCGAGGTTGTCGTAGCGCCACGCGAGCTGCAGCATCTCGACGAACGACTGCATCGCCTCCTCGATCCGCCCGCTCTGCTCGAGCACGTCGCCGAGGTTGTGGAGCGCGTCGAGCCGGGCCGGCGCGTCGGCCTCGCCGAGCATCGCGAGGCCCTTTTCGTACAGCGCGCGGGCCTCGTCGGGCGCGTAGCGCGCACGCGCGCGATCGCCGCCCTGCAGGTAGCAGTGCGCGGCGCGCCGGGACTCGCCGCCGCGCTCGTAGAGCACCGCGAGGAACTCGAGCTGCTCGTCGCTGCGCTGCACGGTCTTGGCCTCGAGCCACTGCGCGGCCGACAGGTAGTAGCGGGCGCGCCGGCCGATCTCGGTCGACCGGATGACCAGCTCGCGCTCGAGGTTGTGCTTGAACACGACCTCGGCCTCGCCGAGGATGCTCGAGTCGTCGACCTCGAGCCGCAGCAGGTAGTCGCGGTCGGCGAGCGACGCGATCAGATCCGAGATCCGGCGCCGGACGTCCTCGCCCTCGCCCCACTCGAGATCGAGCGGGCCGGGCGCGCCGGCCGGGACCTGGGGCTGCGCGGTCTCGAGCCGGGTCATCGCGATCACCGCCGAGACCCAGAACACGTTGCCGAACACCGCCGCCTTCTCGAGCAGGTCGCGCTCGTCGTTCTCGAGCGCCGCGATCCGGGCCTCGATCGCTTCCTCGATCGACACCGGCAGCTCGGTCTCGGCCGCGCGGTCCGGATCGAGCTTCCACACCGGCCCGCGGGTGTCGATCGTGCCGTTCTCGAAGAACAGCCGGACCAGCTGCTCGAGGAACGCCGGGTTGCCGCCGGTCATCTCGACCGCGGCCTGCGCGGTCTCCTCGGGCAGGTCCTTGATCCGCGACAGCAGATTGCGGAACATCTGCTCGGCGTCGTCGGGCTCGAGGTTGCGCAGATCGATCCGCTCGTGATCGACCGCACCCTCGCCCCAGCCCGCGGCGTGGACCAGCATGTCGGGCCGCGCGGCGGTCAGCACCACCACCGGCGAGCCGCCGAGCCCGCCGACGATCTCGCTGACCAGGCCGAGCGTGTCGCTGTCGGCCCACTGCATGTCGTCGAGCATCAGCACCAGCGGCGACTGCGCGGCGTCGAGCTCGATGAACCGGCGCAGCGCGATCCGCGCGATCTCGGTGTGCTGCTTGGGGTTCTCCGCGACCGCGTGGAGGAACGGGGTCAGCGGATAGTCCATGCCGACGAACCCGCCGACGAAGTGCAGCATCTCGGCGACGTGATCCGAGCCCATCACGGTGCGGACCTCGTGCGCGAACCGCAGCCGCGAGGTCTCGTCGGGCACCGGCAGCAGCTCGAACCGGTTGCGCAACAGCGACATCAAGGCCGCGTGCCGGACCGGCTGGCCCTCGGCGTCGCGCTCGGCATGACCGTGATAGACCCGACACGCGCCTTCGTGACGCTGGCCGAGCAGCGGCTCCAGCTCATGGATGAGGCGCGTCTTGCCGGTGCCCTGGTTGCCGACCACGGTCACCAGCTGCGGCGCCTGGAAGTCGATCGCGCGTGCGACCACATCCGACAACGTCTCTAGATGCTCGTTGCGCCCGACGAGCGCGCTCTTCGTCATCCTCGGCGGCTCGGGTTGGGTCTCGAGCCTCACCCCACCACCACGCGGACCGGGGATCGGCGGCGGCGACGCCTTTCCCGATAAAGGAGACGTCGCAGGCCGGCCCGGCGGACGGGGCGCTCCAGTCGACACTGCGAGCGAGGTTACACCAACCGCGGTGATCCGTCCCGACCGTGGCGGCCGTGTGCAATTCGGGTGTATCGTTTCCCGCGGATGGGAAACCACCGGTCATCGACCGTTGCAGGGACGTGCCTTGCCGTCGCTGCGTCGATTCTGATCGTGGGGACCCTGGCAGGATGCCCCACGGTCGATCTCGGGGACACGCCCACCGAGATCGGCCTGTGCAACCCGGCCGGCGGTGTTCAG
>DATBBB010000083.1:0-2418 GCA_036271215.1 Kofleriaceae bacterium
TCGAGCGCGCGGTCGAGATCGGCGTCGACGCGCTCGAGCTCGACGTTCACCTCACGCGCGACGACCAGCTGATCGTCGCGCACGACGAGACCGCGGCCCGGACCTGCGGCGCCCACCGCGCGTGGGCCGACCTCGACCTCGCCGACGCGCAGCGGCTCGACGCCGGCTGGGGCTTCGTCGCCGCCGACGGCACGCGGCCGTTCACCGGCCAGGCGATCGCGGTGCCGACGCTCGCGGCCGTGCTCGACGCGTTCCCGGACATGCGGATCAACGTCGACATCAAGGGCGCGCGCGCGGTCGAGATCGTGCTCGCGTTGATCCGCGCCAAGCGCGCCGAGGATCGCGTCGCGCTCGCGAGCTTCCAGCTGCGGACGCTGGTCCAGATCCGGCGGTGCGGCTACGGCGGCGAGACCGGGCTGTCGCAGGGCGAGGTCGCGACGCTGTTCGCGATGCCCGCGATGCTGTGGCGCCAGCTGCCGTTCACCGGCACCGCGGCGCAGGTCCCGGTCGCCGTCGGGCGCCTGCGGTTCGATCGCGCCGCGTTCATCGCGAAGTGCCACAGCATCGGCCTGCGCGTCGACTTCTGGACGATCGACGATCGCGCCGAGGCCGCGCGGCTGCTCGAGCTCGGCGCCGACGGCATCATGACCAACGATCCGGCGGCGCTGCGCTCGGTGTTCGCGCCCGCGCCGGCGTCCGCTGCGGCGGCTGGTCGCAGCCCGTAGCGCCCCACGCGGCCCGGTGCCGGCGCGCAATCGATCGGCGGACGCCTTGCAGGTACGTCTGCCGACGGTCCCTCGTGAACACCTCGCCATCACCGCAACGGCCTGCAATGCATCGCTTCACCTCGGGTTCTGCGGTGAATTCTGTCGCCGTTGCCGAGGCCGATGACATGGCGCACGCGCGCGGCGGTGAAACATCAACAGGTGCGAGATGTCGAAACTTCGACACGAAGAATTGACGTCACCCCGGCTCGGTTGCCCTTGAAAGGTGATCGGTTCCGGAGCAATTTGCAGCTTTCCATATCCCGATTGGAGTAGGTCCCATGGCTCTCAAAAAAGGCGTCGAGGTCAAGCCCGCGAAGGGCAAGCTCGGCATCCTGCTGCCCGGAATGGGCGCGGTCGCGACAACCTTCATCGCCGGTGTCCAGGCGATCCGCCGCGGGATCGGAAAACCGATCGGTTCGCTGACCCAGCTCGGTCACATCCGGATCGGCAAGCGCACGGACGATCTGTCGCCGGCGCTCAAGGACTACGTCTCGCTCGCCACGCTCGATGACATCGTATTCGGCGGCTGGGACATTTTCCCGGACAACGCGTATCAGGCCGCGGTCCGCGCCGGCGTGCTCGACGCCAAGCACCTCGACCCGCTCAAGGAGGAGCTCGAGGCGATCAAGCCGATGACCGCCGTGTTCGAGCAGGCGTACGTCAAGAAGCTCACCGGGCCCAACGTCAAGAAGGGCACGTCGAAGATGCACCTCGCCGAGCAGGTGATGGAGGACATCAAGACGTTCAAGGATCACCACGGCTGCGATCGCCTGGTCGCGGTGTGGTGCGGCTCGACCGAGGTCTACCGCAAGCCGACCGAGGTCCACAGCTCCCTCGAGAAGTTCGAGGCCGCGCTGCGCGCCTCGCACGACGACATCGCACCGTCGCAGATCTACGCGTACGCCTGCCTCAAGAGCGGCGTGCCGTACGCCAATGGCGCGCCGAACCTCTCGGTCGACACGCCCGCGCTGCTCGAGCTCGCCCGGCTGCAGAACCTGCCGGTCGCCGGCAAGGACTTCAAGACCGGTCAGACCCTCATGAAGACGATCCTCGCGCCCGGCTTCAAGGCGCGCATGCTCGGCCTCGACGGCTGGTACTCGACCAACATCCTCGGCAACCGCGATGGTGAAGTGCTCGACGACCCCGAGTCGTTCAAGAGCAAGGAAGTCACCAAGCTCGGCGTGATCGATCACATCCTGCAGCCGAAGCTCTACCCCGACCTCTACGGCAACATCTCCCACGTCGTCCGCATCAACTACTACCCGCCGCGCGGCGACAACAAAGAGGGCTGGGACAACATCGACATCCGGGGCTGGCTCGGCTACCCGATGCAGATCAAGGTCAACTTCCTGTGCCGCGACTCGATCCTCGCAGCCCCGATCGTCCTCGATCTCGCGCTGTTCATGGACTTCGCGCACCGCGCCGGCATGAGCGGCATCCAGGAGTGGCTGTCATTCTACTGGAAGTCGCCGATGACCCAGGAAGGCCTCTACCCGGAGCACGACCTGTTCATCCAGCTCATGAAGCTGAAGAACACGCTCCGCTACACCAAGGGTGACGAGCTGATCACCCACCTCGGCGCCGAGTACTACGACTAAGCACGTGTAGCACCGGGAGAACGCCCACACGCGAGCTCGCCGGGAGAACGCCC
>DATBBB010000084.1:0-4746 GCA_036271215.1 Kofleriaceae bacterium
GTGCTGGCGCGGCTCGGCGGCACCGCGCGGACACGCGACGAGGCTCCGGCGCGGCGGTCGTCGCCGCGGCTGGCGCCGTTCGTCGGCCGCGGTGCCCAGCTCGACGAGCTGCGCCGGGCGTTCGCCGCCGCGGTCCACGGCGGCGCGGTGGTGTGCCGCGTGATCGGCAAGTCCGGCGCCGGCAAGTCCACGTTGATCCATCGATTCATCGACGACACCATCGAGCGCGGCGACGTCACGGTGCTCGCCGGTCGGTGCTACGAGCAGGAGTCGGTGCCGTACAAGACGGTCGACAACGTGGTCGATGCGCTGGTCGGCCACCTGGTGCGGCTGCCGGCCGAAACCGCGCTCCAGCTCGCGCCGGACCACCTGCCGGCGCTGGTCCGCGTGTTCCCCGTGTTCGAGCGCGTGGCGAGCTGGGCCGACGCCGCGTCGGGCGCGTTCGGGATGTACGATCCGCGCGAGCTGCGCGACCTGGCGTTCGCCGCGCTCCGCGAGCTCCTGATCGGCGTGTCGCGCGTCCGGCCGCTGGTGGTCTACATCGACGACGTCCAGTGGGGCGACGTCGACGGCGCGACCCTGCTCGCCGGGCTGCTCGAGCAGCGCGACGATCTGCGCATGCTGCTCGTGCTCGCGTACCGCAGCGAGGACGCCGACAACCCGTGCCTGTCGCTGCTCGCGGCGTCGCCGGCGATCCGCGGCGCGCTGCACGCCGGCGGCACGGTGACGGTCGACGCGCTGACCACCGCGGAGACCCTGGACCTGGCGCTCGAGCTGATCGGCCGCGACACGCCCGACGCGGCAGCGCGCGCGGCGTGGGTCGTGCGCGAGTCCGACGGCAACGCGCTGTTCATCCACGAGCTGGTCCGCCACCTCGAGGCCGGGTTCAGCGCGATGGCGACCGAGGGCACGCCGCTCGACGAGGTGCTGTGGCAGCGGGTGTGCCGGCAGCCGGATGCGGCGCGCCGGTTGCTCGAGGTCATCGCAGTGGCCGGCCAGCCGATCCGGCTGCGCGCGGCGCAGGAAGCGGCCGGGACGCCGGCGCTGCCGCCCGAGGTCGTCACCGGCCTGCGGTTCGGCCAGCTGGTGCGCGGCACCGGCCCGAGCCTCGACGACGAGATCCACACGTTCCACGATCGGATCCGCGAGACGGTGGTGGCGCATCTGCCGGCCGCGAGCCGCGCCGCGCACCATCTTCGGCTCGCGGCGACCCTCGAGGCGAGCGGTGGCGTGGCGCCCGAGACGATCGCGGCGCACTTCCGCGGCGCCGGCGAGCTCGCCAAGGCCTCGGACTACTACGTCGCCGCGGCCGACCTCGCGATGCGCGCGCTGGCGTTCGAGCGCGCCGAGGGCTACTACCGCCAGGCCGCCGAGCTCGCGCAGACCGAGATCGCCAAGGCCGCGGTGTGCGAGAAGCAGATCCACTACTACACCAACATGGCGCGGTTCGCCGATGCCTACGCCGTGGGCCGCGACGCCGTGGCGCTGTTCGGCGTCAAGCTGCCGGCCAAGTTCATCCCGCCGCTGTTCCTCGCCGACGTCGCGCGGGTGATGCTGCGGTTGCGTGGCCGCGCGCCGGCCACGCTGCTCGAGCTGCCGACCGCGACCGATCCGCGGATCGAGGCGGCGGTCCGGCTGATCTGCGCGGTGGCCAAGGCGGCGTACCAGCTGCGGCCCGAGCTGTGCGTCGCGATCTCGACCAAGGTCGTCGACCTCTGCCTGCGCCATGGCAACACCCGGGACTGCGCGATCGGCTACATGGTGTTCGGCACGATCTTCCAGGGCGGCGTGCTCGGGCGCCACGCGGTCGGCGACGCGTTCGGCCGGCTCGCGCTCGCGCTGATCGACAAGTACGGCAACACCGCGCAGCTCGCCGAGGTCGCGTTCGTGGTCGGTTACTTCGGGACGTCGTGGCTGCGGCCGGCGACCGAGGCCGAGGCGCTGTGGCGGACCGCGTATGACGCCGGGCGCGCGACCAACGACCTGTTCCACACCGGCTGCGCGATCGCCGGCACGACGATGAGCCTCGTGATGCGCGGCGCGCCGATCGCGGTGCTGCGCGATGAGTCCGAGCGCCACGTCGACTTCCTGCAGCGCCGCGGCCTGCGCGAGCCGCTGATCGTCCTGATGTCGGCGCGCCGCGCGCGCGGTCTGCTCGGCGCCTCGACCGACGGCGAGGTGCTGTGCCCCGAGGCCGGGCTCGCCGGTGCCGAGCTCGACCGGCGGCTCGCCGGGTTCGGCTCGAAGCACCTCGCGCACTTCCACTACGTGCTCGAGACCCAGCTGCAGTACCTGCTCGGGCACGTCGAGCAGGCCGCGGTTGCCGCGGAGACCTCGGCGTCGTATCGCAAGGAGTCACCGGGCCTGCTGCACGCCGCCGAGCACGAGTTGTGGAGCGCGCTGGTCGCGGCGGCCCGGGCCGATGCGCCGGGGCTCGGCCGGTTGCGCCGGCGCTCGCTCGTCGGTGTCGTCAAGCGCGGGTACGGCAAGCTCGCCGGGTGGGCGGCGACGTGTCCGCACAACTTCGCGTCCAAGGCGAGCCTGGTCGCCGGGGAGCTCGCCCGGCTGCGCGGCAAGCCCGACGATGCGCTGCGCAGCTACGCGGCTGCCGCGACCGCCGCCGCGCTCGCCGGTCATCTGCAGATCGCCGGCCTCGCGCACGCGCTCGCCGCCCGGCTGGCCGCGCCCGCCGACGCCGCCGGCCACCGTGACGCCGCCGCCCGCTACTACACGCAATGGGGCGCGCCCGTGCTCGCCGCCCGCGCTGCTGGAAATTGCTGATCCGTGAACAGCACAGACACCGATACCGCTGCGACCGATGGGGGCATTCGCGGTCCCGTGTTGCGGTTCCGGCAGTGGGCATCCGACGTCACGTATCCGCTGCCGTCGCAGCCGAGCGGTGAGCTGATCGTCGGCACGGACGAAGCTTGTGCGGTGAGGCTCGAGGACCCGCGCGTGTCGCACCGGCACGCGGCGCTGGTCCATCACCAGGACAGCTGGAGCATTCGCGATCTCGGCAGCAAGAACGGCCTGTGGCGCGATGGTCTGCGCCATGTGGGGTTCGTCGTCGTGCCTGGGCTCGAGATCAAGCTCGGGCGGACGATCTTGATTCCGGAGAGCCAGGGCCTGATCGAGCTGCGCGCGTTCGTCTCGCGCATCCTCGGCTGGGGCGCGGAGCAACGCGAAGTCGTGGATCTGGCCCTGCGCTCGATCCGAGCGGCGATCTCGAGACGACACGAGCTGATGCTCCTGGGCGACGGCGACCTGGTCCCGGTGGCGTTCGCGCTCCATCGCCATACGCTCGGCGATCGGCCATTTGTGGTCAGCGACCCTCGTCGAGCGAACACGGAAGAGTCGGTGCGATCCGTGGCAAGCCGGCCCACTGCACACGATGCCTACAAGGCCGCCGCCGGCGGTTCGTTGTGCGTGCGCAGCAAGCGGCTACCGGCGGATTTCTCCAGCGTGCTCCCGCAACTACGCAGGCCGGACGCGCGCGCGCAGCTGATCGTGTGCGCCCTTGACCTCACCAGTAGCGATCGGTTCCTGGCCCCGCCGGTGCGGATACCGCCGCTGCGAGACCGCCAGGCGGAGCTGGCGCGGATCGTCGAGGAGTACGCGCTCGAAGCCGAGCGCGAGCTCGAGGTGGATCCCGGCAGCGTCGATCGAGCATGGGTCCTCGATCACGCAACGGCGTTGGCGGAGATCGAGAAGGCCGCCCGGCGATCGGCTGCGCTTCGAACCTCGGCGACCATCAGCGCCGCGGCCGAGCTACTCGGGATGCAGCAGGTGTCGTTGACCCGGTGGCTCCGGCGCCGCGGTGGTAGTGGAGACTTCGAGGTCTGAGCCGGTCTTCACTTCGGGCAGGTGAACGAGTTGACAAGGGCTGTGCCAGGGCATCTATCTACAGGAGCCGATTGATATCCTCCAACGACGTGCTCGAGATCGGCGCGCGACAGGTGGATGCGGGCCAGGGTCTGGAGGGTCTCT
Source organism: Kofleriaceae bacterium (assembly GCA_036271215.1). Lineage (GTDB taxonomy): Bacteria > Myxococcota_A > Polyangia > Haliangiales > Haliangiaceae > JABFXX01. The sequence goes on from DATBBB010000084.1 coordinate 3,988, forward strand.
TTCCGAAGCGCGAGCTTTCGGGGGGGGCTCTTCATCGTGGCAGGATAACGCATTGGTCCCGGTCGCCGCACGCCGCGATCACCTGTTCGGGTTTGGGTAAGCGCCATCGCGAGAGCTCGCCGGCAAATCCACGGGTTACGATGTCATCGCCTTCGACGTGGATCCCGATGATCAGTGATGTATGTGCCGGGAGTGCCCAGAGCAGGCGCCCACTTGCGAGGTCCCAGAAGTGCAGCACGCCATCATTTCCACCGGCCATCACCATGCCGTCGGACGTGAGGGTGGCGTCGGCGAGGAGCCGCGAGCCACCTCGATAGGTCTGGCGGAGTTGACCGGTCGCACCGTCCCACAGTCGAGCGATACCGTCGTCACCCGCGGTGAGGATCTGGTGACCTGCCACCCAGCGCGCCGAGAACACTTGGCTGGCGTGGCCCTCGAGCAGTGCAACGATTCGGCCGTGCTCGAGATCCAGCAGGACCGGCGGTGCGCCCGGGCTGAGGTAGCTCGGGACCGCGACGGTGTGAGCGCCCTCGATGCGCAGTGACATGACCCGCATCGGGAGCGCGAGCTCCGTACGGATCACACCGCGCGCGTCGTAGAGCAGCAGTCGACCGCGCGCGTCGGCGGAGATCACTCGGCCGTCCGGAAGCAATGCCGCGGCGTCGATGCCCGCGGTGGAGCTGGGAAGTGTGCGCGCGGCACCACTGTCTTGCGTGATCAGGAGTGAGCCATCGATCGCACCGCTGACGAGGTCTCGCC
>DATBBB010000085.1:0-9220 GCA_036271215.1 Kofleriaceae bacterium
GCCCCGGTTGGCCAGGGCTGCGCGACGGCAACGGGAGTGCCTGCCGCGATAAATATCGCTATCAAAGGAAGCAGTTGGCGCATTGCGCGGACGTTAACACAAGTTAATAGGGGCCGCATGAACACTCCTGCGTGATCGGAAGGCCCGCCTGGGACGCGGCATGCGGCGAAATGTTTACCGTGAATTTTCGCGGCCTCGGATCGTCCACGCCGCCCTCGCCGGGGCCGCGCGGGTGATTCGCGGCCGGTCGCGTTGTCCGGTACCCGGACACCCCGGATCGCTCGACTTATTGAACTGCCTCTCGAAGTGCACGCGGGCCCGGCCGAAAAATTCACCCGGGATCTGTTCCCTTCGACGATGCGCGCATGGCTTCTCGTTTGTTGCGCGTACGGCGTGACGTTCGCCCCGCGGTTCAGGATCCTGTTGCGTCACCGGTCATCAAGTGGGTCGGCGGCAAGACCAAGCTGCTGTCCGAGCTCACCGCGCGGATGCCGGCGCGGTTCGAGCGCTACTACGAGCCGTTCGTCGGCGGCGCCGCGCTGTTCTTCCGCATCGCGCCGGCGCGCGCCGTGCTCGCCGACTCCAACCCCGATCTGATCGGCCTCTACACCTGCCTGACGCGCGACGTGGCGGGCGTGATCCGCAAGCTCGAGCACCACCGCACCGCGCACTCCGAGTCGCACTACTACACCACGCGCACGCGGTGGAACGATCGCGAGCTGTCGTGGACCACCGCCGATCGCGCGGCGACCTTCATCTATCTCAACAAGACCTGCTTCAACGGCCTGTGGCGGGTCAACCGGTCCGGCGCGTTCAACGTCCCGATCGGCCGCTACACCGATCCGCCGATCTGCGTCCCCGAGGCACTCCACGCGGCGAGCACGCTGCTGGGCCGCGCGACCTTGCGCTGCGGCGACTATCGCGCCGCGGTGACCGACGCGCGCCGCGGCGACTTCCTCTACTTCGATCCGCCCTACGATCCGCTGACCCCGACCGCGAGCTTCACCAGCTACACCACCGGCATGTTCGGCGCCGACCAGCAGCGCGAGCTCGCCGACACCGCCCGCACCCTCGTCGCGCGCGGCTGCCAGGTCATGCTGTCCAACAGCGACACCCCGTTCATCCGCTCGCTCTACAAGGGCTTCCACGTCGATCGCGTCAAGTGCTCGCGCGCGATCAACTCCAACGCCGCCAAGCGCGGCGACGTCGACGAAGTCATCATCACCGGCGGCTACTGACCGCGGCGGTGACTGTGCCTCCGCAGAGCATGAGCACGACTGTGGAGACGATGCTCGGTAGGTGCAAGCAGTGCAGCCATACGCCGCGCGATCGATTGGCTCGATTCCGCCGCGTTGACGTTGTTGTGCCAGCGCATCTCTGCGAGAAGGAACTTGGCGGTTACGGTCGATTTCCGGTCTGACTTTGTGGTCCTGCACCGCCATAGCTCATGAGCTTGGCCGTGTTTCACCGCTTCTTCTCACAGGTCACAGGGGAACCTCCGTTTCCCTACCAGCGAGCGTTTGCGGAGGGTGCGGCACTTCCTGATCTGCTGAGCGCGCCGACCGGCGCCGGTAAGACGGCGACGGTGGTGCTGGGCTGGCTCTGGCGCCGCCGGTTTCATCCCGACGCGGCCGTGCGCGCCGCGACGCCGCGCCGGCTGGTGTTCTGCCTGCCGATGCGCACGCTCGTGGAGCAGACCGAACGAGCCGTGCGGGGGTGGCTCGAGACGCTGGCGATCACCGACCTCGGGCTGCACTCGCTGATGGGCGGCGCCGTGGACGAGTCGTGGGAGGCGGCGCCCGAGCGCGACGCGATCCTGATCGGTACCCAGGACCAGCTGCTGTCGCGCGCGCTCAACCGCGGCTACGCGATGAGCCGGTATCGCTGGCCGGTCCACTTCGCGCTACTCAACAACGACTGCCTCTGGGTGCTCGACGAGATCCAGCTCATGGGCGTGGGGGCGTCGACCAGCGCGCAGCTCGCCGCGCTGCGTTCCGCGCTGGGAACCGCGGCGCCCTGTGCGTCGATCTGGATGAGCGCCACGATCGCCCGGGGGCGGCTGGATACGGTGGACTTGCGCACGCGCACCCTGTCCACGCTGTCGTTGACCGACGAAGATCTTGCGACCGCGGCGCTGGCTCGCCGCCACCAAGCCGCCAAGCCGCTGGCCCGGGCCGGTGCGAGCAGCTGCGAGGCGCGACCCGCGGCGCTGGCCAAGGAAGTGCTCGACGTGCATGTCGCCGGTTCGCTCACGCTGGTCGTGTGCAACCGCGTGGCACGGGCACAAGCGGTGTTCGCAGCCGTGCAGCGGGCCGCACCGGCCGGTGTGGAGGTAGCGCTGGTGCATTCGCGATTTCGGCCCGCGGAGCGCCGGCGGATCCAGGCCGAGGTCCTCGCGCCGGGGTGGTCGGGGATCCTCGTTGCGACGCAGGCGATCGAGGCCGGCGTCGACATCTCGGCCCGCGTGCTGTTCACCGAGGTCGCGTCGTGGTCGTCGCTGGTCCAGCGGTTTGGACGCTGCAACCGTCGCGGCGAATTCGTCGATCGGGAAGCGGCGGTCCGCTGGATCGACGTGCCCGATGACGAGGCAGCGCCGTACCTGCCCGGCGAGCTCGCGATCTCCCGCGCTCACCTCGCGGGGCTGCGCGACGTCGGGCCGGCGTCGCTCGGCGCGATCCCGCTGGCCGACGAGTCCCCGGTCTTGCCGGTGCTGCGCCGGCGCGATCTCGTGGAGCTGTTCGATACCCAGCCGGATCTCGCCGGCCACGATCTCGACGTCTCTCGCTTCGTGCGCAGCGACGAGGGCCGCGACGTCCAGGTCGCCTGGCGCGAGCTGCCCGAGGATGGCCCGTCCGACGACGCGCCCGAGCCGCATCGCGACGAGTTGTGCTCGGTGCCGATCGAGGCGCTCCGCAAGCTGCTCGCCAAGCAGCGCGCGTACCGCTGGTCGGGGCTCAAGAACGCGTGGGAGCCGTGCGGGCAGCGCCAGCTCGTGCCTGGCACCGCGATGGTCATCGCGCGCGAGGTCGGCGGCTACCACGCGGATCTGGGCTGGACCGGGGCGGCCGATCACGTGCCGGATCCCGTGCCGGCGCCGCGCGTGGCCGCCGACTCCGACGAGCGCGAACCACTGTCGTTCGCGTGCTCGGACTACGTCACCTTGACCACGCACGCGAACGACGTTGCGGAAGCGGCCGCGGCCCTGCGCGCAACACTCGGCGGCACAGCGCCCTGGGACGCCATCGAGCGCGCCGCGCGCTGGCACGATCTCGGCAAGGTGCATCCGGTATTTCAAGAAGTGCTGGTCTCGGGGCTGCCGAACGATGATGCCCGACGCGGCTCGGGCCCGTGGGCCAAGAGCGACGGCCGGCCGGCTCGCCGGTTCGCGCGTCCGGCGTTCCGCCACGAGCTCGCCAGCGCGCTGGCGTTCCTGCAGCACGGCGCGAGCGACCTCGAAGCGTACCTGGTCGCAGCGCATCACGGCAAGGTCCGGCTCTCGATCCGGTCGCGGCCTACCGAGCGCGAGCCCGGCGACGAGCGGCGGTTCGCGCTGGGGATCTGGGACGGCGATCGGCTGCCGGCCGTCGACCTCGGCGGCGGTGTCATCAGCCCAGCGGTGGTGCTCGTGCTCGACGTGATGGAGCTGGGCGATGGCCCGATGGGCCCCAGCTGGCTCGCGCGCACCACGGCGCTCCTGGATCAACACGGGCCGTTCCGGATCGCGTTCTGGGAGTCGCTGGTTCGCGTGGCCGACTGGCGCGGCACGGCACGCCGCCGCGCGGCCGGTGGACTGGAAGCGCAATGAGCAGCGAAGTTCGGCTCGCGGGCTGCCAGTCCGCGCCCCTGGCGAGCTACTTGAAGGCGCTCGGCGTGCTGCGGCTGGTCGCCGAGCAAGCCGATCCAGACGCGCGCGGCTCCTGGGCGTCGGACGCGTTCGTCGTGCAGTCGACGCTCGACGCGGCCGGGCTGGTGGCGTTCTTTCTCGAGCGCTATCACCCGACGCCGATCGTCGCGCCGTGGAACGGCGGCAGCGGGTTCTTCCCCAAGGACAACACCTCGGGAATCGCCGCGATCGCAGATGATCCTTCACCGCGGTTCGCACCGTATCGCGCGGTGATCGAAGACTGCCGCCGCGAGCTGTCCCGGCGCGGGCTCACCGAGAAGCCTGACAAGGAGAGCAAGACCGAGCTGATCGCGGCACTGCGCTCGACGCTGCCCGACGTGGGGCTGCGCTGGCTCGACGCGGCGATCGTGCTGTCCGAGTCCCGGACTCAGTTTCCGCCGCTGCTCGGCACCGGTGGCAACGACGGCAGGCTCGACTTCACCAACAACCAGATGCAGCGGCTCGCCGAGCTGTTGCTCGCAGGCAACGCCAGCTCGGGGCGCCTGCTCCACGCCAGCCTGTTCGGGGACGCAACGCCGGGGCTCGACAAGGGCAGCGCGATCGGCCAGTTCTCACCGGCGGCGGGCGGCGGCGCCAACACCACCGCCGGGTTCGACCGCGACGCGCTGGTCAACCCGTGGGACTACGTCCTGATGCTCGAGGGTACGCTCGTGTTCGCGACCGCGGTGACCCGCCGCGACGAGGCAGTCGGGCAGGGCAGCCCCGTGTTCCCGTTCTTCGTGCGGGCGACGGGGGCCGGATACGCCTCGGCGGCCCGCGCGGACGAGAGCGAGTCGCGCGACGAGATGTGGTTGCCGCTGTGGTCGCGACCGGCGGGGATGCGGGAGCTCGGTGCGCTGTTCGCGGAGGGCCGTGCCAAGGTGAATGGCCACACGGCGCGGACCGCGGTCGACTTCGCGCGCGCGATCGCGGGGCTCGGCGTCGATCGCGGGATCTCGGCGTTCGAGCGGTTCGGGTTCCACGTCCGGAACGGGCTGTCGTACTTCGCGACGCCGCTGGGACGGTGGACCGTGACCCGCCAGAAGCCTGCCGATCTCCTGCTGGAGATCGATCGCTGGCTGGACGGGGTGCGCGGCGCCGCCAACGGCAAGTTTGCGCCGGCCTCGCTGCGTCGCGCGGCCTCGGAGCTCGACGCCGCCATCCTCGCGCTGTGTCAGCGCGGAGGTCCGCAGCGGGTGACGCACGTGCTGTCGGCGATCGGCGAGGTCGAGGCGGTCGGTGCCCGGTCGCCGAAGGCGCGCGAGGCGATCGCGCCGGCGCCGGTGCTGTCACCGGCGTGGGCCGGCGAGGCGGACGATCGCAGCCCCGAGTACCGGCTCGCGCGCGCGTTCGCCTCGATCGGCCTGCGCGAGCACTTGGTCCCCGTTCGCGCGGCGGCGCCCTGGCAATGGCTCAAGGATCCCGACGGCCGCACCGTGTGGAGCGACGCCGACCTGGTTCGCAATCTGCATGCCGTGCTGCTGCGACGCGAGGTCGACAACGGACGTCCGGCCACTCCGACAATGCGCTCGCCAGTGCCGGTCCAGTGGGCGGCGCTCGACGACGTGGCAGCGTTCATCGCGGGCGAGACCGACGATGAGCGCCTGGTAGCGTTGCTGCGCGGGCTATCGCTGATCGCGTGGGCCAAGGTCGCGCCGGTCGCGCCAGCGGCGTCGTCACGGCTTCCCCCAGCGGCATTCTCGCTGCTCTACCTCGCTCACAGCCGCAGGCCCGCCCCCGACCTGCCCTTGCTGGCCACGCCGGGCCTCGTCGCAAAGGCCGCCGCCGGAGACCTGCTCGAAGCCACGGCACGGGCGCGCCGCCGGCTGATCGGCGCGGGGTTGGTTCCGATCTGCGGTCCGATCTCGCTGCCGGCCGTCGAGGCCCGGCGCGTGGCCGCCGCGCTGCTGTTTCCGATCGCACCAGCTGACTGCGCCCGACTGCGGGCCATGGTCCTCCGACCAGCCAAGGAGACGACGCCTCATGCCGACTGATCTGCCTGCTTCCTCGCGCGTCCTGATCGAAGCCCGCCTGAGGCCGATGCAGGGTACGCGGTTCCAGCCGACGGGGTTCCCCGACATCGGCGCCGCGACCTACCGGCTCGCCGACGGCACCGAGATGCTGCTCGTCGAGTCACCGCAGTCGATCGCGAATCGACTCGAGGCCGTGTGCTGGGACGAGGCGGCCTCGGAGCTGGTCGCTCCGCTCCGGGGGCTGCCCTACGTCCGGGTCCTGCAGGACGGCCAGTTCTTGACGTCCTCGATCCAGGAAGCTCATCGCCTGAACTCGGTCTACATCGAGAAGAGCGATGGCTTCGGGCGGATCACCGAGGAGATCGGTCACACCGAGCCGATGGATCGCCGCAAGCTCGCGCGTGCGCTGCTCAAGCTCGATCCCAACTCGCTCGTTCACGGCACGTTCCTCGAGAGCATCAGCGGAACGCTGCGGTTATCGCGCGCGGTGAGCGGCTTCATCGAGGCCAGCGGCGTCCAGGTCGTGGCGAGCGGCGGAGTCAAGAACGACCGGGTCAGCGCCGCCACCGATGCGGAGGGCGGCGGCGGCACCGCCAAGGACGGCTTCGGCAACGTCCCGTTTCATCGCGACGAGTACGCCGCGGCGCAGCTGGTCGCCTATCTCAATATCGATCTCTCGCAGCTGCGGTCCTATGGCTTCGATGCCCACGAGACGCGGTTCCTGTTTGTCCTCACGCTGTGGAAGGTGCAGCGCTTCCTGGCCGAGGGCCTGCGGCTGCGGACGGCGTGCGACCTCGACGTCGTGGACATCCGGGTATCCCGGCCCGACGGCTGGACGCTGCCGGCGCTATCCGTGCTCGAGGCGGAGGTCCACGGCCTGATCGAGCAACTCGGGGCGTCGGGGGCGTTCGCCAGGCCACCGATCACCGAAGTGAGCTACAGCCCGGCCGGCGGCGCGGCCAAGAAACCGAAGCCCGGCAAGAAGGTCTGAGATCGGGCGATCGTGCTGACCATCGCATTCACGTTTCTCGGCGGTCGCTACCACGCGACCGCGTGGGATCACCACGTCAACGAGGGCACCGTCGAGTGGCCGCCGTCGCCGTGGCGGATCGTGCGCGCGCTGATCGCGGCTTCGTACAAGCTCGTGCCGATCGTCGATGACGATGTGCTGCGCGCGTTGATCGAGCCCTTGCTGGCGCTCCCCGGTTATCTCGTGCCGGCCGCCGGCGGAGGCCACACCCGCCACTACATGCCGACCGATCAGCCCGGCAAGCCGGTGAAGGTGTTCGACGCGTTCGCGGTCCCCGATGGCGACCTGGTGGTGCACTGGCCGGATGCCGAGCTCGACGCGGCACAGCTCGGAGTACTGGATCGGATCTTGTCGGTGCTCGGGTATCTCGGGCGTGCCGAGAGCTGGGTCGAGGCGCGCCGGCTCTCCGCGCCACCTGCAGAGCTCAACTGCACTCCCGAGGAGGGAGACCGCGGCAACCTCGTGTTGAACGCACCGGTGGCGCCGGCTGACTATCAGAGCTGGCGGGACGGGTTCCTCGCTGCACAGGTGACGCTGGCGAAGAAGGAACGCCGCGAGTTGCCCGCGACCTGGTGGGAGGTGCTCCACATCGAGACGGACCGGCTGTTTCGCGATGGATGGTCCTCGCCCCCTGGTGTCCGGCGCGTCCGTTACACCTGGAGGCAGGCAACGGCGGTGTCATCGCGGCCAGCCCAGCTCTCGGTCGGGCGCATGCCCACCGTGGCGCGCTTCGCGTGTGCCTCGTCGGTGCTGCCGTTGCTGACGAAGGCCCTCTCGGTGGGCGATCGCATGCGCGCTGCACTGATGGGACACAGCGACGCCCACTGGGTGTTCTCCGGCAAGCAGCCCGATGGCGCCAGGCTGACCGACCACGACCACGCGTACTTCGCTCCGAGCGACGATGACGCGGATGGCTACGTCGACCATGTGCTCGTGCATGCGCGGGGCGGCTTCGATGAGCTCGCGGTTCGCGCGCTGCAACAGTTGCGCAAGGTATGGGGCCACGGTGGCCACGATCTGATGCTCGCGCTGATCGGGCTCGGCCAGCTCGAGGACTTCGGCACCACGCGTCGCGATGCGCACCGTCTCGGTCTGAGCCCCTTGATCGGGCCGCGCGAAGGCGCGCGGGTATGGGAAAGCCATACGCCCTTCGTTCCACCTCGCTACACCAAGCGGCGTCGCGGGACGGTGATCGATAGCCCCGAGGATCAGGTGCGTGCGTTGCTCGCCAAGCTCGGTCGCGAGACCGAGGTCTCGATCAGCGCGATCGCGCCCGCGGAGCTCTCGGCGCCCTGCGCGTCGAAGCCTGCCGACTGGTATCGGTTTCACCTCGAACGCAAGGGCGGCGGAGCGCGCGGCGGGCATCGCAGCTTCGGCTTTCGCTTGACGTTTGCGCAGCCGGTGCTTGGCCCGATCGCGCTCGGCTATGGCGCGCACCATGGGCTCGGGCAATTCGTTGCGATCGAATAGCAGCCGAGTTACGGGCGGCGCGCGGGGCCGGCGCCGGCTTCGCTGTTAACCGTGATTCCGAGGCGGCCCAGCAGGTCCGTGTCGCGCAGCGGATCCTTGACGACGACGCGGGGCGTGAGCCATGCGAGGCGCTGCTTCAGACGGTTCATGCGCTCGGATTCTTTCGCTGCGCGCTTGTGAAGCGGCTCGCCCGGTCGCGCGGCGTCCTCGGCGATCAACGCCACCACGTGGATGGCACGCTGCTGATCACAGACCGCGCGAACCCAGCGTCGCGGGAGATCGTCTTGCTTGCCAAGCGCGACCCATCCGAGCAGCCCGGCGACGGTATCTCGCGCCTTGAGCCCGATCTCGAGCGGCAGCTCGTGGCGCTGGCGCTGCTGGTTCTCGATCGCGACGCCGCGGAAGTCCTTGTCGTCGAACTCGAGCCGGATGCCGTCGATCGGGAGCGAGGTCACGGCGCGGGCTCCAGGAACGCCGCCTGCTCGCGATCGTGGAGCTCGGACAGCGCCTTCAGGATCGAGTTGTGCTGCAGATCGTCGAGCTTGTCGCCGCGCTCGACGAGCGTAGCCGGAGGTGTGGCCGGAGGCGCCGTCGGGCGGCTGAGCGAGAAGAACGCCGTGTAGCTCGCCGCGAGCCGCTCCGCCTCGAGGGTGAGCTCGGACGTCAGCAGGTAGTCGTGGGTCGCGATCCAGGTCTGGACCCCGGAATGCGCGAGCCCGAGCGCGATGTTCCCGGTGAGCCGGGTGAGGCGAGGGTTCAGGCTGGCCTCGGGCTCGTCCCACAGCAGGAAGCCGTTCTCGGTCAAGGAGCCGTTGCGGATCAGGTAGTCGAGCATCCCGAGCTTGCGGATGCCCTCGGCCACCA
>DATBBB010000086.1:0-53097 GCA_036271215.1 Kofleriaceae bacterium
CACACGGATGCGTTCACCCACACCGGCGCGCCGCGATCGACCTCGACCTCGACCCGCGCAGCACCGAGCAGCGTGCCACCGCGCCGCAGCCCGGTGGCCTCGAACCCGGCCCGGCCGAGCAGCGCATGACCGGCGAGCTGCCCGGCCGCGAGCTGCCCCGCAACGAGCTGCCCCGCGGCGAGCTGCCCCGCGACGAGTTGCCCGATGAAGGATCCGGTCAGCCGATCGAGCGCGAAGGCGATCGTGCGCTCGCTCGCAGGCTCCGACACCGTCACGCCGGCCGCGACGACCGTGCCGGCGAGATCGATTGCGCGCGAGGCGTCGTGCGACGCCGTGGCGGTAGCGGAGACCGCAAGCTCGCCGGCGATCCGCCGGTCACCGGCGCGGAGGTCCTGCGCCCCGGCGACGGCGCGCGCCTCGTCGAGCATGATCGCACCATCGGCGCCGTGCACGCGCGCGGTCGCGAACAGCCGCGGCGATCCCGCCGGCAGCGCCAGCGCGGCCGACAGCCGGCGCACGGCCTCGAGCGCGCCGGGCGCTTGCGGCCCGCGCGGCATCACGTCGCGCACGCGGGCCAGCGCCGCGCCCGCGTCGCGATCGGTCCACGCCGCCAGGTCGCCTGCCACCGCCGTGGCCGTCAGCTGATCCCCGGAGAGCTCGACGCCCACCACGATCGCGCCGCGGACGTCCAGCACCCCGCGCGTCCCCCGCGCCAGGTCGAGCCCGTCGACGCGAGCCACGCCGCGCGCGCTGCGCGTCGCCGGCGCACCATGCAGCGTCGCCTGTACGGTCACCCCGCCGAGCCGCGCGGCCACGGCGAGCTGCGTGGTCGCACCTGCCGGACCCGACGAGCCTGACGGGCCCGCCGAGCCTGCCGAGCCCGCCGAGCCCGCCGAGCCTGACGAGCCCGACGAGCCCGCCGAGCCCGCCGGCTCCGTCGTCGCCTCGATCGTTGCGACCAGCGGCCCGGGGGCCACGCCGGCGAGTCCGGCGCGATCGAGCGCCGGGAACCAGGCCGTGACCAGCGCCGCCGGCGCGCTCACCAGCACCGCGCCGCGCGGCTGATCGGCGTCGATCACCAGCCCGGTCGCGCCCAGCACCGCGCGCGCGTGGTCCGCATCCTCCAGCGCGATCAGCGCCGCCGGCACCTGCAGGCCGCCATCGCGGGTCACCGCCACCGCCGCGCTCAGCTCGCTCGCGCGCTCGGTCCATCGCCCGCGGACCCAGCCGAACATCGCCAGCCCCGCCGCGCCCAGCGTGGCCGCGCCGGTCACGTCGACGTCGGTCAGCGTCTGCGGCGAGCCGCCCGCGTCGAGCTCGACCGACCCGCGGTGCAGCGCGATGGCCAGCAGCTCGATCCGCCACGCCGAGCCCGCCGCCGCCGGCTCCGGCGCTCCGGGCTCGCGGCGCACGGTGACGTGGACGTCCTCGGCGACCAGCCGCTCGACGCGCGCCGTCCGGGTCACCAGCGGCCACAGCGCGAGCTCGGCGCGCAACGTCCCGATCGTCACCCGCGGCCGGTGATCGCGACCGTCGAGCTCGACGTCGCGCACGATCAGCGTCCCGAGCACGCTGCCGTTCACGCCGCCGATCCGCGCACCGCCCGGGAACGCCTCGCGCAGCGCCTGCTCGGCGCGCTGCCGGAGCTGGGCGCGGCCCCAGCTGGTGTGCAGCACCACGAGCAGCGCCGTGACCACGACCACGAGCGTCGCAACCGCGGCGATCGCGAACCGCACCAGCCAGCGCACCACGCGCCGCATCAGTACGCCTCTCCGATCCCGAGGTGCGGCGCGACGTTGGCGAACACGTCGGTGTCGGTCGACTGGCGGTTCAGCCGGTAGCCGACGTCGAACCGGATCTTGAGCCCGCCGAGCTGGGTCCACACCCCGGCGCCGGCCGCCCACGCCAGGTGCGCCGGATCGAGCTGATCGACGGTCAACGTCACGTCGCCGCCGTCGAGGAACAGGTTGCCGCCGAGCGGGACCCCGCCCAGCGTGCCGATCGGCCGCCGCAGCTCGACCCCGGTCTCGATCAGCCCCGCGCCGCCGATCACCACGCTATCGACCTCGCCGGTCGAGAGGCTGATCCCGGTCGCGATCGGTGACAGCCGGCGCTCCGAGTAGCCGCGCTGCCCGGTCGTGCCGCCGGAGTAGTAGCGCTCGGTCACCGGGACGTCGCCGAAGATGCCGCCGAACCGCGCGCGCGCCGCGACCACCGTGTGGCCGATCGGCAGGTAGCCGCGCAGCTCCGGCGTGACCTCGAGGTAGGTCAGCTGGCCGCCGGCGAGCGGCGTGCCATCGGACACCGGCAGCGCGAAGTAGATCCCGCGATGCGGATCGATCGCGCTGTCGCGCAGATCGGCGACCAGCGACGCCTCGTACGCACCGCGCAGCTGGGTGCGATCGAGCCCGAGCGCGTGCACTGGGGGCTCGCAGCTGGGTGCGATCACGCACTGCCCAGGCAGCTGCGGCTCGGTCACCGCGTCGTTGAGATCCTGGAACGTCAGGTGCTCGAGCACCCAGCCGACCCGCAGCTGCAGCCAGCGCGCGCCGAGCGGCGATGCCAGCCCGAGCCGGACATGCCCCCCGATCCACGAGTAGGCCTCGACGGTCTGGTAGTCGGCGCCGACCTCGAGCTCGCCGCGCAGCCGCGGCTTCCAGAGATCCTGGTACTGCGCCGACGCGATCGCGCGGATCTTGGGCTGGCGGTCCCCGAAGTCGTGCAGGACCGTGTAGGCGACCTGCGCGTCGGTCGCCAGGGTCAACAGCGGCCGCGCCGCCGGCACCACGCTGAACCCGCCGCGCGTCCGCAACTCGTAGGTCGCCGGCTCGTAGCCGAACCCGAACCCGCCGTGGACCTCGTGGCGGTCGGCCTCCGCGACGTCGATCTCGACGTCGATCGTGGTCGCGTCACCGGCGAGCGCCGGGATCAGCTGGACCGTCGCGAACCGCCCGACCTCGTAGATCGCCACCTGGGCGTCCTGCAGCGCGGTCATCGAGTAGCCGTCGCCCGGCGCGAACCCGACCCGGGCGCGGATCGCAGCGACGAGATCGTCGCGCGTGGTGCCGCGGACCCGGATCGCCCCGAACGTGCAGCGCGCCCCGGGGACGAGATCGTAGCGCGCGTGAGCGATCGCCGTGACCGGATCGACCACGACGTTCGCGCGGACCTCGGCGTGGGCGTAGCCGGCGTTCGCGACCAGCGCCCGCAGCAGCGGCTTGGCCGCGTCGTAGACCGCGTAGTCGAACACCGCGCCATCGCGCAGCGCGACCAGCGCCCGCGCCCGCCCCGGCGCCAGCTCGGTCGGCGCGCCGGCGATCTCGATCTGCGCGGTCGCCTGCCGGCCCTCGCGCACGGCGTACACGACGGTCTGGCCGCGCGCGCCGGGCTCGATCCGCGCCGCGACCTGGGCTTCGAAGAACCCGCGCTTCAGGTACGCGGTGCGGATCCGGTCGCCATCGAGCTCCAGCAGGTAGGGATCGACCGTCCCGCCAGCGCTGGCCACGTCGGCGAGCGCGAGCGCCGGTACCAGCGCCTGGCTGGCGATCGCGTGGTTACCCTCGATCCGGATCGCGGCGAGCTGCGCGGCATCGGGCGCGCCTCCGGCCGGCCGGGGCTGCAGCGATCCGCCACACCCACAGCACGCCACCGCCACGACGACCCGAAACCACACCCGTCCCGAGCATGCGCGCTCCCGGACGACCGCGCAAGCCGCGCCGTCAGTAGCGCTTGCGCCACAGCAGGTCGACGCCGTTGTAGCCGCGATCGCCGGCGGTACCCTCGACCATGAGCCGGCGGGTCAGCCAGTATTCGAGCGAGCCCTCGCCGGAGTTCTCGTCGGGCCGAGACTCCAGGTGCTGGCGGTACGACAGGAACAGCGTGCGCGTGATCCAGGTCCCGACCGTCACCGCCGCGCTGCTCGATGCGGTCGCCGTCTCGTAGCGCAGGACGTCGATGCTGATCGGCAGCGCCTTGCGAACATAGCCGCCGAGCTTGTTGGCAACAAACGACGTACCGGCATCTGCCACCTTGTTCGACGCCGAGCTGTTCGTCGGATCGCCCGACGGATCGCCGCCGAGCAGGAACCCGAGCAGCTCGCCCTGCGAGTAGGTCCCCGGGTTGGCCGACATCACCAGCTCGGGCTTGCTCAGCCGACCGCGGACCTCGGTGATCGTCGTGACGTCGGGGAAGTCGTGGGTGATCCGGACATCGAGCAGCGGATCGAGCGGGCCGTCGAAGTGCACGCCGGCGCGCTCGAGGTAGTAGCGGCGGCCGAACAGATCGAGATCGCCGCTGTCGGCGTCGATCCCGCCGGTCAGGCCGATCGCGTCGCCGCTCGCCTTGATCTGGATCTTGCCGCGCAGCTCGCCGCGGAACTCCTCGGACTCGACGTGGGTCGGGTGCAGGGTGATGTCGACCAGGAACACCGGGTTCTCGGGGACCTTCTCGGCGAGGTGCGGGTGATCGCCCTTGGCGTCACCGTGGAGGAACCGCATGTCGTCGGGCATGCCGGTCGGCTTGAGCTTCTCGCCGCGGTCGTTGGTGACGACCACGTTGCCGTGGTCGACCACCAGCACGGCGTGCCACTGGTTCTGATCGCGGGTCAGGGTCGCCGCGATGTCGGCCGAGATCTGGGGCTCGACGACGCCGATCGGCGACACCTTGCGCAGCGTGATCTTCGCCTTGCCGCCGCTGGGCGCCCCGCCGTCGAGCGCGACCGCGCCGGTGACCGCGAGCGTGCCGGCGCCGAGCTTGCCGGCGACGTCGAGCACGATCTGGTGATTGGAGACCACCGCGTTGATCGTGGCCTGGCGCAGCGTACCGACGGACGGGGCGACCGGCACGCGGGCGTTGGTCAGGTGCAGCTCGCCGGCGATCTGCGCGGTGCGCGGGTCGAGCCCCGAGATCCGCAGATCGGCGTTGAGCTCGCCGGACGCGCCGCCGGCCGGGCCGGGCGCGAACGCGAGGATCGGCACGAGGTCGAGCTTGGTCGCCTTGATCGTCACCTTGCCGTCGCGCAGCGCCGACGGCTTGGCCGCGAGCGTCAGCTTGAGCGAGCCGCCGTCGGACTCGGTGCCGTCGACGTCGAGCTTGATCGCGTCGCCGTCCCAGCCACCGGTGACCGCGATCTTCTGGATCGTGCGAACCGGCTTGCCGCCGTAGCCCGGCGGGACCTTGATCCCGATCGCGGCGAGGTTGGCCACGACGGTCGGCCTGGCGAGCGTGCCGCCGAGCGCGATCGTGCCGTCGAGCTGGCCGTCGATGATCTCGGTGCGCCCGAACACCGCGAGCAGGCGCGCCGCGTTGACCGCCGGCAACTTCAGGGTGGCGGATAGCGGGATCTGCTCGCCGGCCTTCGGGTTGGCGCGCCACTGCTGGAGCCGCGCGACGATCTCGGCCGGAGCGCCGGGCATCCGGCCCTCGACCTCGAGCAGCTGGGTCGGCGACCTGGTCGCGGTCACGACCGACAGCTGGGTCGTCGTCGCCTGCTCGCCGACCGCGGTCGCGAAGTGGAGATCGATCGGCTGGACCAGCGGCGCGCCGCGCAGCTCGCCGACGTCGACCGCGGCTGCGATCGTGCGCGCCGCCTCGCTGACATCGACCGCGACGTTGACCCGGCCGCGCAGCTCGCTCGCCACGCCGAACCGATCGAGCATCGCCGGATCGACCTCGACGTTCACGATCCGCATGGTCGCCCCGCGCAGCGCGCCGCGGCCGAGCGCCGCCCACGCCGCGGGATCGAACAGCTTGTCGGGGATCTGCAGCTGGGCCTGGGCTGACATCCGGCCGATGCCCGGGGCGTTGACGGTCAGCGCCGGCGCGAGCTCGGTCGGCGAGGGCTGGGTCAGCTCGAGCTGAGCGTTGACCCCGGTGAGCCCGCGCAGCTGCGGCGCGACGATGTCGTGGAGCTCGAGCCGGCCACCGACCGCGGTCGGCGACAGCTGGAAGTCGCCGGCGATCCGGCCGCCGTAGTTGCCCTCGAGCCCGGCGAGCTCGGCCACACGCCGGAGCTCGATGCCCTGCAGGGTCAGCTGGCCCTGGCGGATCGCGGCCCGGCCGAGCTGCTTCCATGCCCGCGCATCGGTGATCACCGCCGGGGTGTCGACCGCGAGCGCGAGCTTGACGCTGCCGAGCCCGGCGCTGGCGGCGTCGGTGGCGACCTCGAGCTTGGTGCCGTGCAGGGCGACGTGGGTGTGGGTCTCGAGCATCACCGGCGTCGGATCGAACGCGAGCTGCTCGCCGTCGATCTCGACGTCGCCGTCCCAGACCTTGCCGCGCCGGCCGACCTCGACGTGGGCGTCGATCGTGCCATGGTAATTCGGCGATACCACGGCGAGCGCGATGCCCCTGGCGTCGAGCTTCGCGGCGAAGTCGCCCTGGCGGCGGCCCGCGCGGTCGTAGCTGCCATCGATCGCGAGCCGGCCGTGGGCGCTGGAGCTCTCGAACCCGCGGAGCACGATCCGCTCGGGGCCGATCTCGACGCGCCCGGTGCGACCGGTCCAGTCGGTGCCGTTGCCGGCGCGCACGCGGTGGCGGGTGACGTCGATCGCGACGGTCTGGGGCGCGGCCACGGCCGGCGGGGTGACCAGCGCGTCGAGGTCGAACAACCACGGGTTCTGCTTGGGCTGCGACCGCACCGATACCGCGACCTTGCCATCGCGGCGATCGGTGGCGTCGAGCGTGAGCCGGCCGAGCTGCATGTCCTGGCGCACCAGATCGAGCAGCTCGACGTGGGCGGTGCCGAGCGGCCGGCTCGGCAGCCGCCGGGCGTCGATCTTGACGTGCAGCGCCGAGACCGACACATCCTGGACCCGCAGCCGGCGGCCGTCGATCGTGCCGGCGACCGCCAGGCTCGGGGTCGGTTTTACCTCGCCGTGCGCCGCGAGATCGATCTTGAGCGCGCCGTGGACCGGCGCCTTGCCACCCGACGCGCGCGCCGGATCGGCGATCTCGGCGCGCAGGGTCGCGGCCTCGAGCGTGACCAGCTCGCCGAGCATGTGGACCTTGGCATCGAGCGCGAGCTGGACCCCGGGGCCGGTCGCGTGGAGCTGTGCGCCGGCCCGCTCGCCGGCCGAGTCGAGCTCGGCCTCGAACTCGGCGCGCGGCACGCCGGCGACCTCGCCCCAGCCGCGGATCGTCGCGCGCGCGATCGGCAGCGAGCGCGGGCCGCCCGGCCGGACGTCGAACACGGCGTTGCCGGCGGCCCGGCCAACGACCTTGCCCGACGACAGCACGCCCAGGTCGAGCGTGCCGGTCGACAGCTCGCCGCGCGCCTGCTTGCCTTCGAGATCGGCCGCGGCCCGCAGCCACAGCGGGGTCTGGCCGAGCTGGCCGACCACCGCGAGCTCGGTCCACGGCTGGCCCGGGGTCGGGATCGCGTTGACCGTGACGATCACGTCGTCCGGCAGCCGGACGTTCGGCACCAGCCGCGCCACCGCCGCCGCGCTCGCGTTGACGATCAGCCCACCGCCGATCGCCGGCGCGTGACCGTCGTGGGACACCACGGTCAGGTGGCTGCCGATCACCGAGACCTCGCCGGCGTGGACCTGGAGGTACGGCACGGCGAGCCCGTCGTCGCCCGAGTGCACCACGGTCTGGACCGCGAGCGGCGCCGCACCGCGCTCGCGCCAGGTCGCGGCAAGCTCGAGGCTGGCGTCGATCGGCCCGCCGTTGGGCAACCTGGCGCGCGCGTCGAGCGTCAGCGCGTCGAGGTTCACGATCTCGCTGCCGGTATCGAGCTTGATGTGCGCGTTGCGCAGCGCGAGCTTGGGCAGATCGACGCTCCACGTCGATTTCGGCCCGGGCTTCATCAGGTGCGAGATCTCGAGCTGGCCGCTGGCGTCGCGCCGCAGATCGACGTCGACATCCTCGGCGTCGACCGACCCGACCCGCGCCTGGTGCGAGATCAGCGGCAGCAGGCCGAGGTCGACCTTCAGCGTCTTCACCGAGATCGCCGGCGCGCCATCCGGGCCGTTGATCACGACGTCGCGCAAGACCAGCACGGTGAACGGACTGCCTTCGAGCTTGCCGAGCGTCGCGCCGCCGACGAACGTGTTGTGGAGCTGCGCTTCGATGATGCCGCGGACCTTGTCGCGGCCCCAGTCGGTGTGGATCACGGCGATCGCGCCGCCGATCGCGAGGATCACCACGCCGAAGCAGCCGAGCACGCCGCGCTTGAACCACCGCCAGCCGCGGCGGTGATCGTGTGCCGAGGCTGGCGCCGAGGTCTGCATCAGAAGGCCTCCCCGATCGAGAGGTGATAGGCGAGGTGCGAGTCGGGATCCGGCTCGCCCATGCCGGTCCGGTTCAGCCGGTAGCCGACGTCGAGCCGCACCGGGCCGACGATGGTCTGCAGCCGCAGCCCCGCGCCGAGCGCCCAGTGCAGGTTCCACGGATCGAGCCCGCCCGGGGTCTCGGTGACGTCGCCGCCGTCGAGGAACACCGCAGCGCCGAGCGGCATGGACTTGACCGACGTCAGCGGGATCCGGGCCTCGACGCTGGTGTCGATCAACCCCGCGCCGCCGTACGGCACGTAGGTGTCGACGCCGTTCACGTCGCCCGAGCGGTACGGCGACAGCCGGCGCTCGGCGAACCCGCGCTGGCTGATCGAGCCGCCGCCGAAGAACCGCTCGGTCGCCGGCACGTCGCCGTAGATCGCGCCGTAGCGGGCGTGCGCGGCGAGCACGCTGCCCAGCGGCAGCGGCAGGTAGGCCCGGAGGTCGGGCACCAGCTCGAAGTACTGGTAGTCGCTGCCGGCGTACTTGGTGCCCTCGCTGGTATTGAGCTCGGCGTACGCGCCGAGCTTCGGCTCGATCGGATGATCGCGGAGGTCGACCACCAGCTTCTGCTGGTACGCCGCCGCGAGCTCGATGTGGTCGATCGCCATGCGCTGGCGCAGCGGGTCCTCGAGCAGCATGCTGATGTCGCGGAACCCGGTGTGCTCGATCGCCCAGCCGACCCGGAGCGTCACGCGGTCGGTGCCGAGCGGGGTCTCGAACCCGAGCCGCGCGATCGGCCCGTAGCTGGTGTACGCCTCGACGGTCAGGTAGTTGTAGCCGACCTCGGCCGACGCCTTGGTATAGGTCCAGAACAGATCCTTGCGCTCGATCCGGACCAGCGCGCGGATCCGCGGCTCGAACGTCCCTTCATCGCGGAGCAGCGCGTAGGCCGGCCGCAGATCGACCGTCACCGTGTCGAGCGGGTACGGCCAGCCGGCGATCGTGTAGCCCGCGCGGCCACGGACCTCGTAGCTCACCGGATCGACGCCGAACCCGCCACCGAACTGGACCTCGTGGCGCGCGCTCTCGGACACCGCGACCTGGACGGCGACGACCTCGCCGCCGCCCTGATCGGGGGTCACGCGCACCGTCGAGAACCGCCCGAAGCCGTACAGGTTGCGCTGGGTCTGGAGCACCGCCTGCACCGAGTACAGCTGACCCTGCGCGAACGTGATGCGCTCGCGGACCGCCTCGGCGAGCTCGCCGCTGACGCCGGTGATCTCGACCGGACCGAACTTGCACCTGGGCCCCGCGTCGTAGGCCAGCGCCACCACCGCGGTGCGCGTCGCGCGGTCGGCGATCACGCTCGCGTTGAGCTTGGCGCGCGCGTAGCCGGCGTTCTGGACCGGGGCCAGGAGCAGCGGCCTGGCGAGATCGTAGGCTTCGTAGTCGAACGGCTGGCCATCCTCGAGCGGCAGCAACTTGCGGACCTCGTCGACCGGGACGTCGTCGGGTACCCCGGTGATCCGGACGCGGGTGAGCGCCCGCGGGCCTTCCTCGACGGTGTAGATCACCGTGGTGTCGTCGCCCTTGCGCTCGACCCGCGAGGTCACGCCGACGTCCAGGTAGCCCTTGCGGAGGTACTCGCCTCGGATCCGATCGGCGTCGACCTGCACCATGTACGGATCGGGCGAGCCACCGCGCTTGAGCACGCGATGCAACCCCAGACCGCTGAGCAAGCTGCCATCACCGATCTGGTGATTGCCCTCGAAGTCCACGGCCGCGAGGCGTTCTTCGCCGGGACGGTGCGGGGGCGCGTGGGCACAAGCGCCCAGCACGGCGAGCGCGGCGACCAGGGAGTGCGACGACTGCATGACAGCACACCACCTCCGCAAGATCAGTACCCGGCCAACTGCGTGAAACCTCGTCGAGCGCCTGTGACGCAAACGCACGTACGCGTGACATCACCGCGCATCGATCGCCCAGCGCTCTATCGCGACGGGTGCGAGTCACTGCGCTCGCGCGCGGCCTTGTTGCGCAGCGAGCCGACGAGCGTCGGGATCGCCACCACCGCGAGCAGCACGGCGAAGAACTTTCCCCACCCGCTGCCGGTCAGGAACATGAACGCCACCAGCATCGCGAGCATCACCGAGAACAGCGCGGTGAGGCCGACGATGCTGTGCGGGACGCCATCGGGCTCGCGATCGAGATCCTCGGTGGGCGCCAGATCCGAGTCGCGGCGCACCGGGTGCATCGGTGTGTGGCCGACGTCCGCCATCACCACGTCCTTCGCGGCCGGGCGACCAGCCGGTAGATCCCGAGCAGGATCACCGAGCCGAGCACCGAGGCGATCAGGCCCGGGCCTTCGCCGATGACATACCAGCCCAGCGAGTGGCCGAGCGCGCCCGCGATGAACGCGCCCGCGATGCCGAGCAACATGGTGACAATGATGCCACCCGGGTCGCGCCCCGGCATGATCAGCTTGGCGAGCGCTCCGACGATGAGACCAACGATCAGCGTGATGAGGAGATGCATGGCTAACGTCCTGGTGAGAGGGAGGGAACCCCGGCGGGCGCCGGGCTACTTGCGGCCCAGCCGCGCACGAACCTTGTCGACCGCGCGACCGACCGCCGGGCGGACGCGATCGAGCACCGAGCGGCTCTTGGCGACCAGCTCGTCGATCGACAGCCTCGTCGTGGCGTGCGGGCCGCGCTTGGCGGCACGCTCGGCGCGCGCGGCGGCCGCCGGCTCGCGCTCGACGAAGACCTCGGCGGACTTGGCGGCGGGATCGACCTTGCCGCTCGCGACGAAGTCGCGGAGCTGACGGTTGTAGTGGCGCGCGGAGATCTTGTCGCCTTCGCCTTGATTCGGTTCGTGGGGCGGATTCTCGGGCTTCATGTCCAGGATCAGGAGCACTCGGCGTGCCACCGGCCGATCCGTGGCGCGGAGGTCGCCGCGTACGCCGCGCCGAGCGCCTTCACCTCGCGCGCGGATTCGCTCTCGGCGAAATTCGTGAGATCGCAGGCGCCGCTCGCGCGAGCTCGGTTGCCCGAGGGCGTTTCCGGTGTGCTGCGAGCTCGACGAGAACGGCACCTGCATCGAGTGCATCAAGCGCGGCGCGAGCTGCCAGTAGCCGCGCGCGTTCGCTGGCGCGGGTCGGTGTGCGGCGCCCCGGTGTGCGGCGCCCCGGTGTGCGGCGCCAATGTGGGCGATGCGCGCCATGGGGCGTGCCCGACGTACACGCTGGATGTAGGACGCCGGCGCCGGAACCTCGCGGTACCGGAACCGGCGCCCAGATCGCTGAAGCGGTACCCGCAGGTACCACAGCTCCTGTAATTTCGCGCAGATCGGCTTGGCGCCGAGGTTGCTCTATGGACGGTCACCACGGCGAACGTGGCCAACAAGGAACCTCCCATGCGCAGCCTGCTCTCCACCGTCGTCCTCAGCTCCTCGCTCCTCTCGCTCCTCGCCACGACCGCGTGCATGAACCGCGGCGATGACTCGTCCGACGACAGCGCCGAGGGCGCCGTCGACTCCGCCGAGTCAGCCTCCACCGAGGGCGACGTGATGATGGCCGCGGTCGACGACAGCGATGGCGGCGCCGCGCCCACCGCGATCACCGCGGACTCGGTGACTGCCAAGATCGCCGCCAACATCACCGCGCGCTACAGCCCGAGCGGCTGCGCGACGGTCACGCCGTCCGCCACGTCGATCAAGACGGTCTACAACGACTGCACCGGCCCGCGCGGCCTGGTCCACGTCAGCGGCGAGCTCGACCTCGCGGTCAGCGTGTCGGCCGCCGGCGCGATCACCGTCCACGGCACCGGCACCGCGCTGCAGGCCAACGGCGCGACGCTCGACGTCGACGCGACCGGCACCTACACGATCACCGGCACCAGCCACAGCATCGCGGTGACCACCAAGGGCACCGGCACCGGGCCGCTCGGCCGCAACATCGACCACGACGGCAACTACACGATCAACTGGGACACCGCGAGCCAGTGCCACACGATCGACGGCGTGTGGTCGACCGACATCGGCCTGCACAACCGGTCGAACACCGTGAAGCTGTCGCGCTGCGCCGCCGGCTGCCCGACCGGCTCGGTCGTCCACCAGTTCCTCGGCACCCGCTCGCTGACGATCACGTTCGACGGCACCGCGACCGCGGCGTGGACCCTCGCCGGCGGCGCCTCGGCCGCGGGCACCTCGGGCACCGTCACGCTCGACTGCCAGTAGCCCGCGTGCCTGACGCTACGCCGCGCGGAACACCAGCGAGTGGTTGTTCGCCGGCATCGCGATCGTGGCGCGCAGGGTGAGCCCATGCGGCCGGGCGATCGCCTCGAGCTCGCCGGCGTCGCGCACGCCCCACTGCGGATCGCGCGCGCGCAGCGATCGATCGAACTCGGCGTTCGAGGCCGCGGTGAACGCACCGGCGAACCGGTACGGACCGTAGAGGTAGAGCAGGCCGCCGGGCGCGAGCAGCCGGCCCGCGCCGGCGAACAGCCCCAGCGTCGCCTGCCACGGCGCGATGTGGATCATGTTGATGCACACGATCGCGCCGGCGTGCGCGATCGGCCAGCCCGGCTCACTCGCGTCGAGCGCGAGCGGCGGCGCGAGGTTCGCGAGCCCGGCCTCGGCGCGCCACGCCGCGATGCTCGCGCGCGCGGCCTCGGATCGATCACTCGGTTGCCAGGCGAGCGCTGGAAACGCTCGCGCGAAGTCCACCGCGTGCTCGCCGCTGCCGCTCGCGATCTCGAGCACCGTGCCGTGCGCCGGCAGCTCGCGCGCGAGCACCTCGCGGATCGGCTCGCGGTTGCGGGCCGCGGCAGGGGCATGCTGCTTGGCGTCGCTGCGCGCGTCGGGCATGCGTCGGTTGTAGCCCGCCTCGTCTGTCGCATGCGACGTCGTGCGACGGCGAATTCCGGGCGTGCTCCCTGCGATCCACGACCGATGACAACACGAGATAGCCACGAGATCGACCGCGCGCGCCGCGACCCGCGCTATCGGAGCTCATGCAGCGAATCGCGACTGTCCTGGTGAGCGTGCTGGCGGCGTGCGGCGCGAAGCCCACCGGGCCCCAGCAGCCTACCGAGGGTTCCATCGACGGATCTTCTATCGATCGGCCCGCCGAGCGCATGGCCGGGCTCGACCAGCGGCTGATCGACACCACCGCCGATCCGTGTACCGACTTCTTCCAGTACGCGTGCGGCAACTTCTCCAAGCTGTACCCGATCCCGCCGGACCGCCCGAGCTTCGGCACCGGCTCGATGCTCAAGGAGTACACCGACCACGCGCTGCACGAGATCCTCGAGCACGCTGCCCAGCCGCGCGCCGAGCGCACGCCGAACGAACAGAAGATCGGCGACGCTTACGCGTCGTGCATGGACCAGACCGCGATCGACCACCGCGGGCTCCGGGTGATCCAGCCCGAGCTCGCTCGGATCGCGGCGCTCACCGCGAAGGACCAGCTGCCCGAGCTGCTCGGGCACGACCAGCTGATCGGGGTCAACGCGCTGTTCGGGTTCGGCGAGCAGCAGGACTTCGGCGACGCCCGCAAGCAGATCGCCGTGATCGGCCAGGGTGGGCTCGGCCTGCCCGAGCGCGACTACTACCTGCGCACCGGCGCGGAGCCCGAGAAGACCCGCGCCGAGTACCTCCAGCACGTCACCCGCACGCTCGCCCTGCTCGGCGACGGCGCCAAGGCCGCCGACGAAGCGCGCGCGATCCTCGCGTTCGAGACCGAGCTCGCCAAGCTGTCGCTCGACATCACCTCGCAGCGCGATCCCAAGCGCGTGTATCACCTGATGCCGGTCGCCGAGCTCGCCGCGCTGACCCCGGGCTTTGCGTGGCCGCGGTTCTTCGCGGCGACCGGCGCGCCGGCGTTCACCGAGATCAACGTCTCGAACCCCGAGTTCTTCCGCGGCGTGCACGCCCTGGTCACGGCGACCGACCTTGCGACCCTCAAGACCTACCTGCGCTGGCAGCTGATCGCCGCGATCCCCGGCACGGCGCTGCCCAGGGCGCTCGACGCCGAGCAGTTCGCGTTCAACGGCCACGTGCTGAGCGGCGCGCTGCAGCAGCGGCCGCGCTGGAAGCGCTGCGTCGAGGTCACCGACGGCGAGCTCGGCGAGGCGGTCGGCGAGGTCTACGTCGCGCGCCAGTTCTCACCCGCCAACAAGGCCGCCACGCTGCAGATGGTGCGCGACATCGAGGCCGCGATGGACGCCAACATCGACACCCTCGACTGGATGAGCGCCGAGACCAAGGCGCGCGCCAAGCAGAAGCTGCGCGCGGTCGCCGACAAGATCGGCTACCCCGATCACTGGCGCGACTACGGCCGGCTGACGATCGCGCGCGACGACGCGTACGGCAACGCGATGCGCGCCGGCGAGTTCGAGGCCCGGCGCCAGCTCGCCAAGATCGGTACGCCGGTCGAGCGCGGCGAGTGGGGGATGAGCGCGGCCACGGTCAACGCCTACTACAACCCGAGCATGAACGACATCAACTTCCCCGCCGCGATCCTGCAGCCGCCGTTCTACGACGAGCGCTCGACCGACGCCGAGAACTACGGCCACGTCGGCGGCGTGATCGGCCACGAGCTGACCCACGGGTTCGACGATGAGGGCCGCCAGTTCGACGGCGCCGGCAACCTCGCCGACTGGTGGACGCCCGACGACGGCAAGCGGTTCGACGACAAGGCGGCGTGCGAGGTCGCCGAGTACGGCGGGTTCGTCGCGGTCGACGACGTCAAGATCAACGGCAAGCTGACGCTCGGCGAGAACACCGCCGACAACGGTGGCCTGCGCCTGGCCTACGCCGCGTTCCTCGCCGACGCCGAGCGCAAGGCGATCGACGTGACCGCGCCGGTCGATGGCTTCACACCGCTGCAGCAGTTCTTCCTCGGCCACGGCCAGAACTGGTGCGGCAGCGTGCGGCCCGAGGCGATGCGGCTGCAGATCCAGACCGATCCGCACTCGCCGCGCCGGTTCCGGGTCAACGGCGTGGTCCAGAACATGCCGGAGTTCGGCCAGGCGTTCGGCTGCAAGGTCGGCCAGCCGATGATGCCGGCCAACACGTGCCGGGTCTGGTAGCCAGCGCGAGCATGCGAGCGCGTCCGGGGTTCGGATCGCGGCGACTACCGGGGCTCGGCCGGAACGTTCGGAGCGCGCTGGTCGCGCTGGTCGGCGGCGAGCACGGTCGTGACCGGCTGATCCGCGGCGAGCGCGGTGGTGACCGGCGGATCGGCCTCGATCTCGTGCAGCCCGAGCGTGGCGCTGGGCTTGACGACCGCGTGGCTGGTCAGCTCGAGCGCTGCCTGGCTGGTGTCGCGCTGGGTCTCGAGCATGCGATCGAGCGCGCGCTTCTTGCCGGTGATCCGCTCGAACGCGCTGCGCGAGTCCGCGATCGTGCGCACCGCGTCGCGGTAGTCGAACGTGGCGAGCGCGTCGATCCGCAGCACGGTCAGCATCCGGGCGACCAGCGCCTGGACCTCGGCGTCGGCGTCGGCCGGCGCGTAGCGCACCAGGCCCGCCGGGGTGCCGAGGTAGACGTTGCCGAGCTTGCCGAACGCCTTGGGATCGGCGTCCGCGACGTCCTCGATCGCGAACAGCGGGGTCGTGGTCCGGGGGAAGTCGCCGGGGAACACCGCGAACACCAGCGAGCCGTCGCCGCGGACGTGGAGCGAGGCGACCAGCGATCCGGCCGAGAAGAACGGCGGATCCGGATCGTGCTGGGTCGCGGTGACCAGCCGGGCGCGGGCCGCGGCGTCGAGCTCGAGCGAGCGATCCGGCGAGCGCGGCGAGCGCTTGAGCGTCGCCATCAGCTCGCGCACCTGATCGATCGCGACCACCACGTTGAGCGCGCTCGCGCCGACGTAGCGGGCGTGGAACACGCCGACCAGCTCGAACTCGCCGGTCTTGCACGACACCGCGAACACCGGCGACCCCGATCCGCCCGACGTCAGCAGCGCGTCGATCACGAAGTCGTCGTGGTTGCGCTCGCCCTGGGTGTCGTGGTCGTACGCCGAGATCACCTTGCCGACGTTGGTCGCGCGGAACTCGCCGAGCGGGAAGCCCTTGACCTCGACGACGTTGCGGACCGACAGGGTCGCGCTCTTGCCGACCTTCCACGGCATGATCGCGAGCTTGTCGTGCGCGCGCAGCACGGCGATGTCGAGCTGCGGATCGGACACCACGCGGGTCAGCGGGATGTCGTCGGCCGCGTAGTCGTCGTGATCGTCGTCGACGATCTTCAGCGAGTCCGCAACCCGCTTGCAGCCGGACGGCACGCCGTCGACCGCGTGCTCGTCGTCGGTGACCGCCGGCCACTCGGCGACGTGGTGGTTGGTCAGCAGCAGCGTGTCGTTGCCGTCGCGGCGGTAGCCGAACGCGGTGCCGTGGGCGCGCGCGCTGACCCGCAGCTGCTTGAGATTCCCGTCGCTGCCATACGACACGCACTCGTAGACCGCCGAGGTCCGCACCGCGTACGAGTAGGCGATGCTCGAGCTCTCGACGCTGCGCGCGTGCGGCGACAGCGCCGACAGATCCTCGGCGTAGTCACCCGTGCAGTACGGCCCCGGCTCCGCGTGCGCGCGGGCCGGGGCGATCGTGACGAGCACGATCAGCGATCCAGTGAGACAGACTGCGAGCAGCGCCGGAGAACGTCTCATACCTCCAGTGTGACGGAGGATCGAGGAATGCGTTCACGCATTCACACTTGTAATGAAGCGAAAACAATCATGTAACGCGGATAAGCATAATTATTTCAAATATCTACTGAGGTCGCTGTGCGCCGCCGCCACCCCATCGCTACCCGAATCTTCATTCGTCGCGACGCGCATACAGCTGGCTGGCGCGACGCGTCAGCGCCGTCCGGCCCACCGAACGCGGGCGCCGTGTCGTGCGACGTACGTCGCGGGTGCCGCGCGCTTCACGGACCGCTCAGGCGCCGATCACGAACCGATCTTCTATAGAGCGCTCAGGGATCGCTCAGGGCCGATCACGGACCGATCGATCCGCTCTCGACGAGCGTCACGCCGGCGGCGCGCATCGCGGCGAACGCGCGCTCGCCGTCGCCCGGCGCCAGCTCGACGGCGCGGCAACCGTCCTCGATCACCCAGGTCTCGAACCCGAGGTCACGGGCGTCGAGCGCGGTCGCCTTCACGCAGTAGTCGGTCGCGAGCCCCATCACATAGAGCCGGGTGATCCAGCGCTCGCGCAGCCACTCGGCGAGCCCGGTCTGCTTGCGGCGCGCGTTGTCGAAGAACCCGCTGTAGCTGTCGATCGTCCGATCGGTGCCCTTGTGAAACACCTCGGTGATCTTGTCGCGCGCGAGGCCGGCGTGCAGCTCCGCGCCGTGCGTGTCCTGCACGCAGTGCGGCGGCCACAGCACCTGCGGCACGCCCGCCAGCTCGATCAGCTCGCCCGGCTGCTTGCCCGGGTGCCGGGGCGCGAAGCTCTCGTGATCGGCGGGGTGCCAGTCCTGGGTCGCGGCCACGATCGAGAAGTGCGGCAACAGCCGGTTCGCCACCGCGATCGTCTCGTCGCCGTGCGCCACCGCGAGCGCGCCGCCGGGACAGAAGTCGTACTGCAGATCGACGAGGATGAGCGCGCGCATGGCACCCATCCTACGCCCCGGCGCCGCCCGCGATCACAGCGCCGGCAAGATCTCGGTCGCGATCAGCTCGTAGAGCTGATTGTAGTCGGTGTCGGCCTGTGTGCCGAGGCCAGACCAGTTCGTGGTCGCGGCGATCACCGCCTGCGCGCCGGGCACCACGACGATGAACTGCCCGCCGTAGCCCTCCGCGAGCACGAACCCCGCCCCGGCTTGATCCTGGCCGATCCAGGCCCCGAAGCCGTAGCTGGGGGGTCTCGTCCATCGTATCGCCGGTCGGGATCTGGGCGGTGGTCGCCAGCGCGAGGTAGGCCTGCGACACCACCTGCGCACCACCGAACCTGCCGCCGCCGCGGATCAGCTCGCCGAGCGCCACAGCTCCGAGGTCGAGACCTGCAACCCCGCCGCGCCGCTGGCGATGCCCTGGTTGTCCAGCTCCCAGTCGCGCGACTCGATGCCCAGCGGGGCGAACAGGTGCTGCGCCGCGAAGTCCTTGGTCGGCCCGCACGCCCGCGTGACGATCGCCGACAGCAAATGCAGCGCGCCGGAGTCGTAGTTGAACACCGTACCCGGCGCCGCGACCAGCGGCCGCGCCAGCACGAAGTCGACCTGGTTGTCCGCCGCCGCCCACGGGTCGTAGTCGCCGACCGCGCCGTCCTCCTTCCACTGCAGGCCGCTGCTCATCGTCAGCAAATCGCACAGCGTGATCGCCGCCTTCGCCGGATCGCTCGGCGCCTGGTCGCCGAGCAACGGCCCGATCGGCTGATCGACCGACGCCAGGCACCCGCTATCGATCGCGATCCCGACGATCAGCGACGTCACGGTCTTGGTCACCGAGCGGACGTCGTGCGGGGTGTCCGCGGTCGTCCCCCATAGTACGCCTCGCGCACGAGCATGCCGTCCTGGTGCACCGACAGGCTGGTGACGTTGGGGATGCTCGCCGCGCGCTCGAACACCGCCGCCATCGGCTCGCTCGACGAGCATGCCGTCGCGACAACCAGCCCCAGGGGAAGGATCAACGCCCGCATGATCGCGCGTCGGTCGACGGGCAGCCTCGCGATACCTCGGGTCTTGCCCACCCCGCACACGAATTTCGGGGCGACCGAACGACTTCCTGTAGTCTCACTCCAATCGAGGGTGGGCTCAAAGCATCAGACTGCTCCGTTCACTGAAGCTCCGCAGCGAGCACGCAAAGATCCCGCTTCTGCGACGAAGATTGCGAGAACCAGCCGGGTCTGGCACAGTCGTGAAGTCATGAGGATTGTCGGCGAGCAGTATCGCCGTGGCCAGATCCGGATCCAGGACGCGGCCCGGCTCCTGGGCATGTCGACATCCGACGCGATCTTCGATCTCGAGCAGGATGGCTTCAGCCGCGCCCCCGCCGCGGTCGCGCTCACCGAGGACGAGCGCGAAGCCGTGTACCAGCGCCTACGACAGCATCGGCTCCAGCACACCGGCCCGCCCGTGGTGGACCAAGAGCTCGTCGAACGAGACGTGATCGCGAGCGAGCGAATCGCGGGCGTCGATGCGAGGTCGTGGATGCGTCAACAGTGACCATCGAGGGCATCAAGGACCATGTCCGGACGTACAGCCCCGACGAGGATGAGCAACTCGCGCGTCAACTGCGTTCTGTCACGGAGGACTGTCGCGCAGGGAGGCTGTGGCCGATCTCGCTCGCCGGCCTGCGCGAGATGCACCGCCGGCTGCTCGAGGGCGTGCGCGATCACTCCGGGAAACCTCGTGGCCATGCGTTCGGCGACGAGCACCTGACCTTCGGATCCAACCGATCCGTTCATCGCGGTCACGTGCTGATCGATCTGATGCTCCAGCTCATCGGGTGACGCAGGCCGGCGCCATCGCTGCGTTCGTCGTCGACGGTAATGTCACCTGCGAACCGCACCTGCAGATCACTCCTCGCAGTCGAGGCCCTATCGAGGCACGTCCTTCGTCATGAAGAATTGGAGAAGGAAACCTTGTCAAGCATCGCGGCGGTCGGCGAGGCGCTCGTTGAACCGGATGTCTTCTTGGAGAAAGCGGAGGTGGCGTGCGAACAGACCTACCTTGAGGCGATAGCGCTGCCGGGCGACCCCATGGCGCTCGATCACCTCAGGTGCCTGTGAGGCGAGCGTCTGTAGGCGCTCCTGGATCCCACGACGCCCTTCCTCCCTGCCCATCCCCAGATCGCGCGCCAACTCGGTGATGGAAACGTATTGGTTGCCCCACTGGCGCAGCGCCATGGCCTTCAAGATCCTGTAGTCAACGTCGTCCTGGGCGATCGACTTGAACTCCACGAAGAACCGCTCGCGTGGCACGATCTCGCGCAGCAAGATGTCTTCCACATAGTTCTCGGCGACGTGGCCCAGTCCCTCACGGGTGGCACGCCGAAACACCTCGTGGCATACGCACTGGATGAGGTAGGGCTGGCGGTTGGTGACTCGGACGATCAGATCGATCGCCTTATCGCTCATCGAGTACCAGCTCTCGGCTGGTTGCTGGATCAGCTTTCGAGCGGCGAGGAGCGGCAGGGGCGCCAGTGAGACCTCGAGTGCGAGCTTGAATAGTCGGTCCTCGCGCGTGAGCGTCAACCGATCGAGGATCTCGCGGGCGCCGGCCAGGACAAAGCTGGTTCGGCGAGTCGCGAGGATAACCTCCCGGAGGGTCGCGACGGCGGTACGTCCGAACACCGGATTCTCCGCCAGCTGATCGAGCTCGTCGAGGATGATCAGCAGGCGGCGATCAGCCCGCCGCACGACCTCGTCGACCTCTAGCATGAACTCCTTGAACGCCTGCTCGGGGCTCTTGTCCGCGCTCGCCTCGCGCATGGCCACCGGCTCGAGGCCAGCCAGCTTCAGTCTAGCCTGGACCACGGAAGGGATCTTGGCGCGAAACACGACCGCCGAATCGACCGCGTCCTTGACCTGTAGATCCTCGCGAGCAATGATGTAGCGGTCGACGAAGCGACGGTGCTCGACGAGCGCATTGAGCAGCGTTGTCTTGCCGATTCGGCGAGGACCACGCAAGAGCACGACGTTATCCTGTTTATCACCTGTGAGCGCGGTCCAGATCGCGTCTACGTCGTCGTCTCGTCCGTAGATGCCTGCGAGGTTCTGGATCGCCGCGCCGACGACGTAGGGCGTCGACGGGGACTCGCGCATGACGGCCAGTCGGCGGAACTGGATGGCGAACTTCTCGTGATCGGCCTCCAGGCGCCGCGCCGCGCCCTTGTCGTCGAGTTGTGTATGCCGCACCTGCACGAACTTGACCCTGCTGACGAGCGGATCCTCGCGCTCTAGGCGCAGGCGGAAGTCGATCTCACGCGACTCCTTCTGAGGCAGCAACGCCATGAGTGGGGGTTCGTCGAACGGCAACTTGACCAGTTGGCCCTGGCTATCGAAGAAATCCAGGGCGCTTCGCAGGTAGCGGATTGACGTGGTCTCCGGTGAGGTCACCCGGACGATGATCCGTGGCTCACTGCCTAGTGAGATCTGGCTGACCGTTAGGCTCTGGCGCACGCTCGTGGCCGGCTTGCTCGGGCTCTTGAGCTTGTCGTCCAGCGCCTCGAGAGCGTCGTGTACCACCGCCGCGACATCGTAGTCATCGATCAGCGTGAGCAGCGCCGTCCGCAGACGGCGCACCACGCCGCGCGCCCCTGATCGGGTGTCCTCGCCCAGTGAGCGCGACGCAGCCAACGCCTCGTCGAGCTGTGCCTCGGACGACGGTGACAACTCGCCCAGGAGCGCCCGAAGTGCCGCGCATAGCGTCTGCAGCGCGCTGCTGGCGTGCTCGTCGACCAACTCCACTAACCCCACCAGGAGATCGTTCGCAGCGCGCGCATGCGTCGACAGGTATGGGAGAAGGTAGGCCTGGAAATAGGTAGACGCGGCGCCTGGATCGAGATTGACGAGGACCGCACTCTGCTCGTAAAGCAACTCGCGCTGATCAAGCCGACCGATCAGAAAAGTGTCGATGCGTCGCTGGACTTCAGTCGCCAGGGTCCTTGTGTCCAGCGATGGCCGCTCACCGAGCGGCAGGAACATGATCGCGGAGGCAAGCAGGATGCACGCCACAGCCGCCTCGCGCTGCACGCGCGCTGCCTCGGTGGAGAACTGGCAGGACCAGCGGAACGCATCGCTGAACAAGAGCCGGGCGCGGAAGGCATCGCCGGCGAGCAAGAGGATCTTACCTTCGGTGAAGAGCAACTCTCCCAGCGCGCGCTCCGCGTCGGGCGTCGTCCCGGCGGACGCCTCCCCAATCTTCATCGCCTTATGACGATCGAGCGTCGTTTTGTCCCATTCCCATGGGCTGAACGCTGAGAACTCCTTGCCGGGCGCCTGGTCTGGCACCCGCAGCGACGGTTGCTTGAGTAACTGCTGGGCGGCGACGGAAAGGTCGCTTCGACGCAGCAGTACCGGCAGTCCCAGGGACGGCACTGAGCGAGCTATCGCTACCTCGGGCGGCAACAACTCGTCGACCTCGGCGGTACCCACAGCGAGCCTGTGGAGCCCGGCCAAGCCCTGCTCTACCAGCGCCACATTGCGGGCACGGATCGCGTCGTTAATACGGGTCTGCTGAGAATTGATTGCGCGCTCGTATTCGGGTGATAAATCGTCGCGCAAGAGGAGGTCCGCCATCAGGCGGTCCACGTCGGCCTTGAGGCTGCGCAAGCGCTCGCGCACCCGCTGCTCGCGATCAGCGATCGCCCGCAGCTCGTCTTCGATTTCGATATCGGCGAGCGTGAGTACGTCCGAGAATTCCGAAATCCGAAGGCGGGTTCGGTCGAGTAGCTGTAGTGCAGTCTCCGGCGTCTCGAACGCCTGCTCGGTGATGCTGGCCAGGATCGCCCCGGCTTCCGCCAGCAACTCTGCCACCCCATCGCTACGTGGCCCAGGATCCTGGAGCCCGCGCAAGGTTTCGTGCTTCGCGAGCAGGGTGTCCAGCTCCGACTGCGAGCGCCGGCGCCAGGCGAACCAGCCGTCGCGGATCTCGCGTAATAGCTCGGCCTGCCCCTCGGTCGCCCGGGTGAGGCAGCGTAGCGCGTGCTCGAAGTCCAGCGCCTCCACGTACTCGCGGACTGCCTCTGGCCAGCCGCGGTGGTCCGCGAGCACGGCGAGCACGTTGCGAAGGAAGCTCGCACCTGAGGCCGGCTGTCCGGGCCTGACTTGGAGTAGCAGCGGATCGAGCGACAGGAGCGCCGGATCGAAGTCGGTGAACCAGTCTGCGCTCATGCGCGTGCTCCTGTAAGCTGGTCTCGGACGTCGCTGGTCAGCCGAGCTTCGAACGGGTCACCTGTCGGCGCGGTCACAAGCCAATCCGCGAGCGCGTCGATCGCAAGCTCCTCCTCCTCTTGGGTAAAGCTACCCGCCTCGTCTCGTAAGCTGCGGCCGCTGCTCGGCACGTGCTCAGCGAGCTCGGCAAGCACCTTCTTTAGGTCCCCGAAGTTGCGCTCGATGGCTTTGAGCGCTCCCCCATTGGGCATGCTGCTGTTGGAGTGCCGCTGCCGCAGACGCTCGTGGGTCCGACCGATCCACTTCTCCACATCGAGGCCGTGAATGTGCGCGGTCACCTGACCTGCGCTCTTGGCGGCCAACACTTCCCTGAATTCCCGGTCGGCCAAATCCCGAAACTCGCTCTCCCAGGACGCGCTCGGCCCCCACGCAGCGTACACTCCGCGCGAACGGATCGCCTCGATCTGCCCCTCGGCGGCTAAGACGCTCGCGGCAAGCGTGTGGTCGCGGTTGGGATCGCGCTCCAATGATAGAAGCCATTCCCGCGTCGCGGAGGGGAGCGGTTCGACGGAGGGGGCCGGGTACAGGAGCTTGGTGCGGGCGATCCCGGCGATATCGGGTGGAGCGGATGTCCATCCGGCCGCGATAGCCGTTAGCAGAGCACGCCCCGCACGAGTAGAGAGGATAGATAGAACCGCGTCCGAGCTCGTGACGAGCCGGCGATACCAGGCGCCGTCGCCGCGCCGCACCGCCCTGGCGAGCAGCGCCGCCCACACGAAGGCGAGATCGGGCTCCGCCCCGAGCGCGGGGTTGCGAAGGGACAGCGCGGCGAGCGCGTAGAACGCCTCACCGACGTGGTCGCGCTCAACGAGCGCGCCCAAGAGGCCGCGCACGGCGGACCGCTCCTCCTCAGGACGGTCGCAGGCCTCGAGCCAGGCCGCAAGAATCCCGCTACGCACTGCCGGCGCGACCTCGTCCCGAGTGAGCAGCTTGATGCCCTCTCGCAGTAAAGGATCGGCGTTGCGCCGGCGAAACACCTCGGTCAGGTGCGCGCGCGCGCGGGGCCCTGTCTGCCACAACACGACGAGGCCTTGGCGGATGTCGGCAGCGATCGGCTGCAACATCGCCGCGTCACCTTGGGCCAAGCGCTCAATCTGATTCCGACCGTCGAGGCCCACAGGATAATCCATGTCTACGTGCGAGTCAGTCGGCCCCGCGAGTAACCGCGACCATTCGGCGCGCCAGATCGGCTCCCCGACGTCGGCGAATGATTGGTCCTCCGCCGGATCGTCGCAGATCAACTCGTACGCCATCCACTGGAACAGCGTGGGGGGCGCGCCGTCGGCTCGGGCGAGCGCCAACAGGTTCTTGAGCACCGGCCGAGTATCAACGCCGGACGGCTCGGTGATCGTGCGCTCGAGCGTTTTCTCTATCCACGCGCTGC
This sequence comes from Kofleriaceae bacterium, assembly GCA_036271215.1. Classification (GTDB taxonomy): domain Bacteria; phylum Myxococcota_A; class Polyangia; order Haliangiales; family Haliangiaceae; genus JABFXX01. The sequence goes on from DATBBB010000086.1 coordinate 24,501, forward strand.
ATTCTGTCGGCGACGGATAACGCTGGCGGAGGCGCTGCAGCGAGAGCCGGCCCAGCCGCAGGAGCGCCGGCACGTTGTCGCGCGCTAGATCCTCGGTGAGCCCGCTGACCTGTCGTTCGACATCGAGCCGCTGTCCCGCACGTAGCGCCTCGTAGAGCGCGGGGAGTTTTGAGGCGACCGCCTGTTCGTCGCCTTCTGCCGCGGCGACGAGCCGGAGGCGAATCTGCTCCTGCTGGTTTGAGATCCACTCGTCGATCGCCTGGACAACCGTGGCGAGGTGATCGACCTCCGCGCTCATTTCCTCCGCGCGGTCCAGTCGCGTCGTCGGGCCGATGACGATGGTGTCAGGGCCACCGCCTCCGCGCAGCCGATCGAGGGCTCGCCGGGCGCGATCGATCCGTCCGAGGATCGACTCCCGGCGATCGCTCTCGACCGCAAGCCACCGGCGAAGATCGCGGAGCGAATCGAGCGGTGGCGACGGCCGCTCGCCCGAGGCACGATAGAGTTCTTCAGCCAGCTCGTAGAGCCAGGTCCGGATCTCGTGGAGTGGGACGGTCGCTTCCTCGTCGGATCTGCCGACGATGCGGTCGACCAAGCGCTCGTACGAATCCGAAAGTATGCTCTGGGCGCCACCCACAGCGATCTGCTCACCGAACGCGATTTGCGCGGCGTACGGGATCCGCTCGTATAGGTCGGCCAGAAGCTCGTGCGCGCCGTCAAATGCGCGCCGAGCCTCCGCCAGCCAGCGCTCCCGGAGATCCTCCGGGGCGGCCTCGTCAATACGAGCGGGGACGAGCAGTAAGCGGCGAGGGCGCCCCTGCACGCCTTCTTCCTGCTGGCACCGCTGCACGGCCTCAGCAAGCCGGCGCGTGCCCTCGATCCCTTGCGAATGCAGGGCAAACAGGGCGACGATCACGTCGGGTAGCTGGAACGTGCAGATGTGGCCCGTGTCGTTGAGGCCTGTGCGGCTATCGACTAGTACGAAGTCAGCGTCCGCCTCGCCGAGTTGCTGACGGAACAACTCCATGAAGCGGTAGCCATCGCGCTCGCGGTAAAATACGTCCCACGAGAACACACTTAGCCGCTTCTCGTAGTCCCGCGCGAGATCGCCGGCACCCAGCAAGCGCAGGCTGCCCGCGCTGGGGGTGCGCCGGGCGTGCGTGCAGGAAACGAGCTTGGCAGTCGCCTGCGGTGGTTCGGAAGGGAGTGCGAACGATTGCTCCAGGAACTCAAGCACACCAGCCTGGGGCTCGAGCGGGTCGCCGCTGTCGGCCGCGAAAAACGCATGGAGCCCTGGCGACTCCAGATCCATGTCCACGACAATCACCCGCTGGCCGCGGTTGGCGAGTGCCACCGCAACGTTGGCGAGTGCCTGCGTGCGCCCTACCCCTCCCTTGAACGAGTAGAATGTGACGAAGGTGGCCGTCATAGCCAGGGAGGAAGCGCCCGGTGCTGAGTGGGTGACCGGTACCAGGAGCGAGACTCGACCAGGAAGCCTGTCCGCGTCCGGAACCCGTTCAGGTAGGACAGCTCTCCGGACAGGAGGGCTGCCATCGATGACAGCGCGGCCTCGTGTCGAGCACGCTCGTGGGCGAGCCCGATTGACTCACGCGTGTGCAACTCCGCGAGATCCTGCTGGACGATTGCAATCTCGTCGGGCAGCGTGCCCGCGGGCAACAGGGCTATGATGACAAGGAGGGGAAGCGGATCGTTGGGATCGGCGCGACGCGCATACCACGCCTCGCGCAGCGCCGCGGATCGATCATGGCGATCCAGCTCGGTAGCGGCCCGCTCTAGAGCCTGACGAGCCGCGTAGCGAAGCCTGACGGGCGCGTCGACGACTGGAAGGTACTCGGGTCGTACTTGGGAGGCGAACTGCACGAGCCAATGGCGCGGCCTGGCCGCGATCGCATAATCGAACAGAACGGCATCACCCGCAGCGACTAGAGCCTCGATACCATGCTGATCCTCCCTTGCCATGGGTGGCGGTGCATCGGCCTCTTCGGCTCGCGGTAGCAAAAACCACGTAGGGGCTGCGCGGTGGCGATAGATCGGGCTCAGCCGACGCGGCAGATCTCCAGGCTCGGGAACAATCGTCGAACCGACGATCTCGAGATCGTCATACGTTAATTGGTTCTGCTGCACATCCATTGCTGCACCAGTAGGGAAAGCCGCTCCCAGCCATTGTAGTACTTGACTTGTACGCCTTGTTTCTCCAGAGCAGCGAGCCGAGTTCTCGTCACGAGAAACTCGGCGCCACCCTTGTCGCGTCGCGCGAAGATGACCTCCAACCTCGCGGGCTCGAGTCGCACGCTGCCTTGGATGCGGACCTCGAAGCAGCGCGACTGCCATGCCGAGCCGAGCGCACCGAGCGGATCTGCGTACGCGTGACTGCCGTCTGTCAGGTAGTCAGTTGGTGAATGAAAGCAAGAAGCAACATAATGTACGAAATACTCTCGCCATTCAGGCGCTGCGAGGCGATATTTTAGGAAGATCTCCCTCCGCGCGGGCGCAGGTGGTCTGGGCAGTGTCGGGCACAATACGCGGCACAGGGCACCAGTGTCCCACGGCGTTGCATCGACGGGGAACTCGGTATCCACCCTGGCGGTCAGGACGACCGCAAACTCTCTATCTGGGTACAGGATGCCGGCTGAGGTGTAGACGACACCCTCGAGGCCGAGGTACGTCTCAGCGGGCGAAGCGTCGCCCCTGACCAGCTTCCGAGGTGCCAGGCCGTTCTCAAGTGCATCGCGAAGGTGCTCGTGGTGGGTGATGCCCCGGACGAGGGGAATGCCCGCGAGGCGCCTCCTCGTATCGGCTAGGATCGTGTCATAGGAGGCCGCTCGCCTCGCATCCGCCGAGCGGCATCGTTCGAGCTCGCCGAGCAACTCCTGTAGCTGTTCGGAGCGCACCTAAAAATCCTACCATGCTCCGGAGGGCACACGTTCGACTGCCCCAAGAATTCGCCGGGTGCGCGTCGGGCAACGGCGCTGTCGACTGGGTGTAGTTCTCATCCTGCCCCGCGCGTGCGGCGCGGCGGCTTCGGCGGCGAGAATGGAATGATCGAGGCGAGGATGAAGACCTCGGCGTGGTAGTGCGTGGCGAGCAGAGCCCACACCTCGTTGAAGGGAGCGCTCTGGTCCCAGCAGCGCGCGGTGAGGATAGCTTGCGCGCCGAAGCTCCAGCGCATGCCGCTGAGCTTGAGCCGCGGCGCGACCAGCGTCTTGCAGGCTGCTTCGACGAGACCGGACGAGATCCTCCGGATGCGCCACCTGAACTCGCACGCTGCCAATCGAGGTGGTCGCCAGGCCTATGCGGGTCTTACCACCCACGGCTTCTTCAACTTCGTCCACAGCTTCCGCGCCTCGGCAACCTCGCGATCGCGCACCGGATCATGTTCCGGGAACGTCGCGAGCGCGCAAAGCTCCATCGCAGCGCGGAACGATGCGTCCGACGACATCGGCCCTTCCTGCCGCATGAGCTCGAGGCTGCGGTGCTCCGCGGCGCGTTGCCCGACGATCCAGCGACGAACGGCGTCTCGATCCACGACATGATCTTAGCACCGTCCGTCACGGAATCAGGTCTCGACGAGCAGGCCGCCGCAACGCCCGACCCCAGGGGTGGCTTTCGGGGCCGCAGGTCGCGATGACTCGTCCGGGTTCGCGCCCCGGGTCCTCGGGTCTCGCGTAACCTGGCTGCCATGCCGACCATCCTCGCCATCGCGGGCAGCGTTCGCACCGACTCGTTCAACCAGATGCTGACCCGAGCCGTGGTCGATCACGCGCCGGCGGGGCTGACGATCGAGACGGCGTCGATCCAAGATATTCCGCTGTACAACGGGGACAGCGAGGCCACATCGGGGCTGCCGGCAGCGGTCCAGTCGTTGAAGGACCGGATCGCCAGTGCCAACGGCGTTCTCCTGATCACGCCCGAGTACAACAACTCGATCCCCGGCACGTTCAAGAACGCGATCGACTGGACATCGCGACCATCGGCGGACATCGCGCGGATCTACGGTGGCAAGCCGATCGGCGTCATCGGCGCCACGCCGGGGCCTGGCGGAACCGCCATGGCGCAGGCGGCATGGCTACCGGTGCTGCGCACGCTGGGCACCATCCCGTTCTTCGGCGCGCGGCTGCAGGTCGCGCACGCGTCGAAGGTGTTCGACTCCAGCGGTGCGCTCGTCGACGATACGGTGCGCGGCCAGCTCGAGCGCTACCTGACCGCGTTCGGCGAATTCGTCAGCCAACTCGCGCGCTGAGCCAGCGCGTGCCGCCAGCTCAGCGCAGGTAGCCCTGCTGCTTCGCCCACGCCTGCCACTCGGCGTACGACCGATCGGCCTTGAGCAGAACATCGAGCGCCAGCGACGCCTCGCCGGCGACCGGCTGCGCGTCGTTGAGCCGGGCCGCGATCGCCGAGGCCGAGGCTGGATCGGCGAGCTTGGCGAGCGCGCGGATCGCCGCGACGGTGCGCACGTTGCCGGCGGGGTGCGCGATCACCTGGCGCAGGTGGGGCGCGAGCGAGCTGTCACCGGCGCGCGCGATCGCCCGGGCCGCCGCGGCCGAGATCTCGTCGTCGTCGTCGTCGAGCAGGCGATCGAACAGCTTGGTGACCTCGGGGCCGTGGTACCGCGCGGCCAGCACCTCGAGCGCGCGCTGGCGCAGGCGCGGCACCGGGTCGACGGACGCGACCTGGACGAGCAGCGGCACTGCCGCCGGGTCGGGCTCGAGCCCGGCGTGATCGAGCCCGGCCTCGCGCAGCCGCTCCGACCTGGCGTGCAGCAGCGCCTCGAGCGGTAGCGAGACGTTCATCGTGGTCAGCGCCTGGAGCGCGTCGTCGGCGACCCGATCGTCCAGGTTCGCGACCGCGGCGCGCAGCTGCGGCTCATGCTTGTGCAGCGCCGCGCGCGCGGCGTCATCGTCGAGATCGTGCACCGCGAGCGCGGCCCCGGCGCGGACCTGCACCGCCGGCGCATCGTCATCGAGCGCGCGGATCAGGTAGCGCCGGATGTCGCGCCGGTTCTGGTCGAACACGCCCTTGCCGAAAAGGTCCATGATCGGCAGCGCATCCAGCGCGGTCACCGCGTTGGCACGCACCCGCACCCGCGGATCGCTCTCGAGCGCCCGCTCGAGCGTGGCCATCGTGTCGGCGCCCGCGTGATCGATCGTGCTGTAGTGCTGGCGCACCGCGCCTACGTCGTCGGTGTCGAGGTCGTTGGCTTCGCTCATCGCAACCCCCAGGGGCCGCTCGTCGCCCGTCCGATGGCATTGCGCCAGGAGCGGGGTCGCGAGGGCGAGACAGAGAACGGCAGAGACAGGAGACGCCATGGCGGGCACCTTGTCGGTGATCAGGTTGCGGATCGTTGTGACCTCCTGGGCGGACGCCTTGCGGAGGTTGTCGGCCGGTTCGACCGGCTCAGCCGGCTCAGCCGGCTCAGATCGATAGCTCGAAGCCCTGCTTGAGCAGCCGCTCGTACTTGCGGCGGTCGAAGCGGTACAGGCGAGCGGCGCGGTGGCGGACGCCCTGCTCGACCTCGTCGGTCTCGACCAGGAGGTCCATCGACAGGATCTTCTTCCGGAAGTTGCGCTTGTCGAGGTCGGTGCCGAGGATGATCTCGTACAGCCGCTGGAGCTGGGTCAGCGAGAACCGCGGCGGCAGGAGCTCGAAGCCGATCGGGGCGTAGCGGACCTTGCCGCGCAGCCGCTCGTGGGCGCGGCTGACGATGGTGTCGTGATCGAACGCGAGCTTGGGCAGGTCGTCGAGCGCGAACCAGCCAACGCCCATCGCGTCGGTGGCGGCGCGGATCCGGTGGTCGCTGAGCTTGGCGAGCGCGTAGTAGGCGACGGTGACGACCCGCTCGCGCGGATCGCGGTCGAGCACGCCGAACGTGTAGAGCTGCTCGAGGTAGACGTCGTCGACCCCAGCCTCCTCGCGGAGCTCGCGCTGGGCCGCCTCGTCGACGGTCTCCTCGAGCCGGACGAAGCCGCCAGGTAACGCCCAGGCGTGCTGGAACGGGGTCAGCTTGCGCTGGATCAGGAGGACCTTGAGATCGGCCTCGTCGAGGCCGAACACGACGCAGTCGACCGCGAGCGCGGCGCGCGGGTACTCGTACGTGTAGCTCACGGCAGGTCGGCCTTCCCCGAGGCGCCAGAGGCGCCGGCGGCGCCGGAAGCAATGTAAGCGCGCAGCTCGGCGAGCTCGCGCTCGAACCCGCCCGACAGGATCGGGAACCGGCACCACGACCGCGGATCGACGTTGCGATCGTCGAGGTGAAAGCTCGGCGCGAGCCGTTCGCGCTTCCACTGGTTGCGGCACCACAGCCGGAAGAACCGCTCGATCCAGGTCGCCAGCACCAGCGGCGACTCGTCGGGGTAGCGCGGCTGGAGCTCCTGGAGGACCTCGAGCGGCGTGTGCTTGTCGCGGATCGCCGCGTCCTCGACCGCCTCGAGCAGCTCGTACGGCATGAGATCGACCTCGTCGGTCTGGCCGCGGCCGTCGGCGTCGGGCGGCCGCAGCTCGGCGGTCGGCTGCTGGGTGTTGACGAGGCCGAGCGCCGCGACCGGCGCGAGCCCGAGCGGGCCGTGGGTCTCCATCCAGACCAGCCACGCCCGCAGGTAGAGCTTGTCGATCCCGCCAAGCGGCGCGAGCCCGCCTGCGGTATCGCCGTCCATCGTCGCATAGCCGACCGCAGCCTCGGACCGGTTCGACGTGGTCAAGAGGACGTGGCCGCGCAGGTTGGCGAGCATCCAGATCGACGGTGCGCGCGCGCGGGCCTGGATGTTCTGCAGGGTCAGGTCATCGGTCGCCCACGCCAGCGGCCGGCCGATCGCGGCCTCGATCGAGGTGATGTACGCCGCGACCTGCGCGCCGACGTCGATCACGTGGAACTCGGCGCCGAGCGAGCGCGCGATCTGCTCGGCCGCGTGGCGCGTGACCGGCCCGCTGTGCGTGGTCGGCTGGTACGCGCACGCCAGCAGCGCGCCGACCGCCGCCTGGACATCGCCGCCGGCGTCGAGGATCTCGTGCAGCCGGTGACACGCCGGCAGCTGCTGGCGCACGCCGCCCGCGCCGAGCTCGGCGAACGCGAAGTGCACCGCGAGCGCGACCAGCACCGCACACGCCGCCGAGTCGGCGCCGCCCGACAGCGACACGGTGTAGCCCTGGGCCCGGCTCTTGCGCAGGTAATCCCACAGGCCGAGCGCGACCGCGCGCGCGAACTCCTCCTCGCGCAGGCTGGTGCGATCCTCCCACGAGCGATCCGGCACCGCGCGCGCCTCGGGCTTGCGCGCCGGCCACACGAACGCGTGCTCGATCACCAGCGCCTCGGCGTCGTGGCGCGGGCGATGGCTGCCGCGCCGGGCCTGCTCGCGCCGGTTGGCGTCGATGTCGACCACCGCGGAGGTCAGCTCGACGTCGTGGAACGAGAACCGCCGGCCGCGCGCCGCGAGCTCGCCGGCCGACGCGATCAGCCCGCCGCCGTCGTAGACCACGCGGCCGGCCTCGTTGCCCATCAGGTTGGCGTACAGGTAGACCACGCCGAACGCGCGCGAGCCCTCGGTGACGAACCGCTGGCGCACGCCGAACTTGTCGAACGCGAAGTGGCTCGCCGACGGGTTGCACAGGATGTCGGCGCCGCGCAGCGCGAGATCGGTGCCCGGCCGGTTGGCGACCCAGGCGTCCTCGCAGATCTCGAACCCGATCCGGATGTCGCCGATGTCGAACAGCAGGTCACCGATCGGGTAGCGCCGGATCGAGCCGTCGGCGAGCGTGCGCTCGAGGACGTCGACCTCGCCCGCCGGCCACGACTTGAACCACCGCGGCTCGTAGTGGATCCCGTCGCCGGCGAGGAACTGCTTGCCGACAAACCCGACGATCGCGCCGTCGGCGAGCAGCGCGCCGGCGTCGTACAGCGCCTTCTCGTGGTATAGCGGCAGGCCGACCGCGACCACCATGCCGCTGGTCAGCTGGGCGAGCGCCTCGAGCTGGGCAAACGCGGTGTCCTGCAGGCCGTCCATGAAGAACGCGTCCTCGCAGCCGTAGCCGGTGATCGCGAGCTCGGGCAGGCACAACAGGGTCACACCCTCGGCGCGCGCCTGCTCGATCGCGTGGCGCAGGTGCGCGAAGTTATCGTCCCACGCGAACGGGGTCTGGTTGACGCACGCGACGGCGACCTTGACGAGTCTCATGGGAACGACCTGCTAGCGGTTCGAGATTAGATGCTCGGTCAGCAGCAACGCGGTGCTATCGACCTCGAGGAACGGGTTCTGCAAGGCGACCGCGCGCGGGTGGCTGTCGGTGACGACGATCCGGCCGAGCAGGCCGCTCTGCTCGAGCCGGGCCAGCGAGTCGCCGGGGAACAGGCCGTGGGTCGCGATCGCGTCGATCGCGAGCGCGCCGGCGTCGCGGTAGGCCTTCGCAGCGTTGAGCAGCGAGCCGCCGGTGCGGATCATGTCGTCGTAGATCACGACCCGCTTGCCGCTGACCTGGGCCGAGACCCCGGTGACCTCGGTCGCGTCGTCGTGGCGCCGCTTGTAGACGAACGCCGCGGCGACCCCGAGATCGTTGGCGAGCGACTCGACCCACTTGGCGCGCCCGGCGTCGGTGCACGCCAGCACGAAGTCGTCGCCGCCGAGCCGGCGCGCGGCCGCGGTGACCAGCGACTTGCCGTAGACGTGGATCGGCCGGATCCCGCCCTCGAAGTAGTGGGCGATCGCGGCGACGTGGAGGTCGAGCAGGAACACCTGGGTGCCGCGGCTCGCCATCGGGATCGAGGATAGGAGCCGCGCCCGGGTCTTCGCGGTGACGACCTCGCCGAACCGGATCGAGCGCTCCATCGTCGAGTAGCCGAAGAACGGCATCACCATGCGCAGCCGGTACGCGCCGCCGGTGACCAGCGCGCACGCCAGGTCGTAGAGCTCGAGCGTCGTGGTGTCGGACGTCGTGCCGCCGACCAGCACGACGTCGCGGTCGGTCGGATCGGTGTCGATCCGCAGGTAGTGCTCGCCGTCGGGGAATGTCTTGCGGGCGACCACGCCGAGCTCCCAGCCGGTGCGCGCAGCGACGGCGCGGGCGAGGTAGTCGTACTCCAGGGTCGAGAACACGATCGGTGCAGTCATCTCGGCTCCCTCCTGGCCCGCGTCATCGGCGTTCGGCGGCGGTGCGCGCGCGGGCCTCGGCGACCAGCCGTTGCTTGCAGGTGTGGACGTGGGGATCGAGCCCGACCGGGTACGGCTGTGGGTTCAGGAACCGCCGGGTCCGCGACGACAGCTGCGCCAGCTCACGGGCAGCGCGGGCGCGGGCGACCTCGACCGAGTCGGGCGCGGCGACCAGCTCGCCGCCGCGCAGGTAGGTCACCAGCAGATCCGACGCGTCGTCGAACGCCGGGTAGATCGGCGGGCGCAGCGGATCCTCGATGTCGTGCAGCGCCGGGCGGGCCGGCCCCGACAACCCGGCCTCGCTGTCATAGATGATGTCGGCGACCAGCTCGCCGGCCCGGCGCAGCCGGCGGACCGCGAGCGTGCCCGGGTTCGAGATCTTGATCGGTTGCTCGGACAGCTTGAGCGCCGGGCGCCACGCGCCGTCGGCGTCGCGCGCCGCGCCGAGCTTGTAGACCCCGCCGAGCGCCGGCTGATCGTACGACGTGACCAGCCGGGTGCCGACGCCGAACGTGTCGATCCGCGCGCCCTGCTCGTAGAGCGAGGCGATCACCGACTCGTCGAGGTCGTTCGACGCGACGATCTTGGCGTCGGGGAACCCGGCCGCGTCGAGCAGCCGGCGGGCCTCGATCGACAGGTGCGCGAGGTCACCGGAGTCGAGCCGCACGCCGGCGAGCTCGTGGCCCCGCGCGCGCAGCTCGTGGCCGACCGTGATCGCGTGGCGCACGCCCTCGAGCGTGTCGTAGGTGTCGACCAGCAGGGTCACGTTGCCCGGCAGCGCGTCGGCGTAGGCGCGGAACGCGGCGAGCTCGTCGCCGTGGAACATCACCCAGCTGTGGGCATGGGTGCCGCGCACCGGGATGCCGTACAGCTTGCCGGCGAGCACGTTGCTGGTCGCCGCGCAGCCGCCGATGTAGGCCGCGCGCGACGCGGACAGCCCGCCGTCGATGCCCTGGGCCCGGCGCAGCCCGAACTCCATCACCGGCGCGCCGCGTGAGACTTGCACCACGCGCGACGCCTTGGTCGCGATCAGGGTGCCGAAGTTGATCATCGTGAGCAGCGCGGTCTCGACCAGCTGGCCGTGCGCGATCGGCCCGGTGACCCGCAGGATCGGCTCGTGGCCGAACACCACGCTGCCCTCCGGGGCGGCGTCGACGGTGCACGCGAACCGGAACGCGGCCAGGTAGTCGAGGAACCCGGCCGAGAACAGCGGGGCGTCCTCGCCGTCGCGCAAGGTTGCCAGGTATGCCAGGTCGTCGGAGGTGAACGTCAGGGTCCGCAGGTAGTCGATCGCCGGGGCAATTCCAGCCGCGATCGCGTACCCCCCGCCGAACGGCGCTCTGCGAAACAAGAGGTGAAACACGGCATCGCGGTCCGCTGTCCCAGCCTTCCAGTAGCCGCAGGCCATGGTGAGCTGATACAAGTCGGTGAGCAGCGCCAGCGAGCCACCGTACAGGTCTTCGAGTCCGGGCACCTTACAGTGTAGTATTTACACCAAGTAGCACGATGTCAACCGACGCGGTCGTTATCTGGGGAGAGCTGCTATGGGACCGCTATGTCGCGCCGACAGGCAGCGAGGGCAGCGGTGGCGATAGCGCCGGCGGTGGCGATGGCGGCACCAGCGAGCAGCTCGGCGGTGCGCCGGCGAACGTCGCGTGGCACCTCGCCCAGGCGGGCGGCTGGGCCCAGCTGATCACGCGGATCGGCGATGACGCGGCGGGCCGGCGGGCGCTCGACCGGCTCGACGGCCTGGTCGATACGTCCCTGATCCAGATCGACCCCGAGCGCGCGACCGGCGAGGTCACGATCGCGCTCGATCGCGGCGAGCCGCGCTACACGCTGCACCCGGGGCGCGCGTGGGAGTGGATCGCGTGCACCGACGAGGTCCGCGCGGCGATCGACGAGGCCGGCGTGTTCATCTACGGCACCCTGGCGCAGCGGACGTCGGAGGGCCACGCCCAGTGGACGCACGCGATCGCGGCGGCGCGGGCCCGCGCGGTCAAGGTCTACGATGCCAACCTGCGGCCCAACGACCAGGCGTCGCATGCGATCGTGGCCGCGCTCGATCACGCCGACGTCGTCAAGCTCAACGATCGCGAGGTCGCCCAGCTCGGCCAGCTGTTCGGCTGGGACGATCCGATCGCGCGGGTCCGCGCACCGATCGGCCGGGCCCACGATGGCCGGCCGAGGATCCTCGTCGTGACCCACGGCGCGGCGGGCTCGACGATCTACCCGCTCGACGGCGCGCCGATCGAGATCGCCGGGGTTGCCGCGGCGCCCGGCGGCGACAACGTCGGGTGCGGCGATGCGTACCTCGCGCTGTTCGTGTTCGGCATGACGTCGGGCTGGGACCTCGCGACGTCGGGCCGGATCGCGAGCCGGTGGGCCGCCGCGGTGGCCGAGGTGCGCGGCGCCACGCCGCTGTTCGACGACGACCGGATCACCGATCTGCTGGAGGCGTCATGACCGACGAAGCCGAACCGCACCCGCCGGAGCCCGTGACCGGCGAGCCGGTGACCGCACCCGAGGCCATCGCACCCGCACCCGAGGCCGCACCCGAAGCCGCCGCACCCGAAGCCACCGCGCCCGCGGCCGGCCCGGTGTCCGGCGGCCGGACACACGTACCCGACGAGCCGCCCGACACCTGGGACCGCGCCGCGGCGTGGCTGATGGATCACGGTGCGCTGCCCGCGCTCGCCATGCTCACGCTGGGCATGGTGATCATCTACGCCCGCATATTCCGCGGCGAGCTCGCCGGCGACGACCTGACGTTCCACATGGCCGAGAGCGCGCGGCTCGCCGACTGCTTGCGGGTCGGCGACTTCGACTTCTGGAACCCGAGCGGCAACGGCGGGTTCGCCTCGGCCTACTACTACCAGGTCGTGCCACAGCTGGTGTCGGCGATCCCGGCGGCGATCTTCGGCCACCACCTGTTCTTCTTCGAGCTCAGCGTGTTCCTGCCGCTCGTGCTGGCGCCCGCGGCGGCGTATCGCGGCATGCGGCTGATGGGCGCCACGCCATGGCAGGCCGCGCTCGCCGCGCTCGCGGTCGGGTTCTTGAACGGCGAGTCGCGGTGGGGCACCGGCAACGCCGGCACGTTCAACGTCGGGCTCTACACCCAGACCTGGGCGCTCGCCGCGTTCCCGATCGCGCTCGGCCACACCGTGCGGTGGGCGACCGACGGCCGCGGCCTCGCGCCGGCGATCGCGTGGGGTGCGTTCATCACGCTGTGTCATCCGTTCGCCGGTGTGTCGCTCGCGGTCGCGGTGGTCGCGGGCTGGCTGGTCCGGCCGGTGACCGCGGGCGCCGATCGGCTGCTCGCGATGATCGGCCACGAGCTGCACGGCGATCCGGACCCGGGCACGAACGCGAGCATGATGTCGGCGCTGACCGCGCGGCTCGGCGAGCGCTGGCGCGCCGCCCCCCAGCCGTGGCTCGCGGCGTGGCTGCGCGAGCTCGGCCGGCTCGCGATCCTCGGCGTGTGCCTGGCGATCACGTGGATGCCGATCTGGCTGCCGCTCGGGATCGACTACGCCGGGTTCGGCGGGTTCCCCCACCGGGTCAACGACGAGATCGGCCCCGGGTTCAAGACGCTCGGCTCGTGGTACGCGCACGGCGCGATCCTCGACTTCGCGCGGCCGGTCGTCCTGACCTGGACCCTGCCGTTCGTCGTGCTGCTCGCGCGCCCGCGGTTCCTGCGCTGGCTGTGGGCGCCGGCGGTGTTCTACGCGATCTGGCTCGGCCTGGGGCCGCACCTCGGCAAGACCGACGACGATCTGATCCCCGCCGTGCGGTTCCTCGGCGCGATGCAGGTCGTGCTCGCGCTCGCGATCGGCAGCGGCGCGCTCTGGCTCGGCCGCGCGATCTGGAACGCGCCCGAGGGCTCGCCGCTGCACCGCCCGATCCGCGGCGTGCTGGCCGCGGTGTCGTCGGCCCAGCGCCAGGCCTGGGCGCGCGAGGTCCCGCTGCAGTACCCGGTGCGCACCGCGCTCGCCGCGCTCGCCGCCGCGCTCGGCGTGCTGCTCGTGGTGCCGGGCGCGCGGGTGCTCGCGTCGCGCGTCCACGTGCTCGCCGACTACGAGGCCAGCCACGGCACCGAGCTCCACGAGGTCACCCAGCTCTTGCAGCACGAGCCGCCGGGCCGCAAGCAGGTCGGCACCGGCGCCGAGAACCACTGGTGGAACCTGCTCAGCTACGAGTACGGCCGTCGGCCGTCGCTGCTGATGATGGGCGGCGGCGGCCTGCAGGCGAGCCCGAACTACGACTTCCTGTGGTCGGTCAAAGACTTCCCCAAGAACGCGTGGGTCTACGACGCGCCGATCCTGGTGTTCCAGCGGTCGTCGGCCGCCGCGATGCCGATCGGCGAGGAGCTGTTCTCGACCAAGAACTACCAGGCGCGCCGGCTGCCGTCGCCGGGCCTGGTGTCGCCGGTCGAGGTCACCGGCACGCTGCCGCCGGGCCGCAAGCCCGCGCACGCCGCGGCGATCGAGTGGTTCCGCACCGATCAGCCGATGAAGGATCGCGTGCTCGCCTACGACGGCTCGGGGGGCCCGAGTGGGCCGCCGCACGGCACCGTGACCCGCGCGTTCCGCCAGGACTCGCCCGGCGACGCCGCCGACATCTACGCCGAGGTCGAGGTCACCGCGCCGACGACGTTCATGGCGCGCGAGAGCTGGCACCCGCGGTGGCACGCGTACGTCGATCAGGTCGAGGCGCCGGTGCGCCGCGTGACCCCCGACTTCTTCGCGGTCGACGTCGGGCCCGGCCACCACGTGATCGCGTTCCGCTTCGAGCGCCCGTGGTGGGCGCAGGCCGCGTGGCTCGCCTGGCTCGTGCTGCCGCTGATCGCGTGGCTGCTCACGCGGCGCCGCGCGCAGCGGACCGACGCGCTCGCGCCCGCGTGACGTCGCCCGGCGCGACGCCGGCCCGCCGGCCGCGTCGGCCTCGCATCACTAGCGATCATGCGAGGCGCGAAGCCTCGGCCTTCAGTTTCCAACCGACGCATCGCCCCGGGCTGTGATGGGGATCGCGCGTAAAAGGTCGACGAGCACGGTCGGGCGCCAGTGTATGCTCGCCTCGGTGCGCATCATGAATCGAGCAGCAAGCTTCGGGCTCATCGCCCTCCCTGTGCTGGCGGCGGGCATGCTGGCCGCGTGCAGCGGCGACGACGAACCCACCACGGTGCCGAGCAAGATCCTGCCGGAGACCACCTACGCCGAGCGCTGCGTCACCCCGCGCTCGGGGGCCGACATGATCACCGGCGAGAAGTACGTGGACCAGAAGGGCAACCTGCTCGAGGAGCAGCTGTGGCTGCGGTCGTGGATCGACGATCTGTACCTCTGGTACGACGAGGTCCCGGCGATGGACCCCAAGATGTTCATGACCCCGGAGGACTACTTCGACGTCCTCAAGACGCCGGCGATGACGGCCTCGGGCGCGGCGAAGGACAAGTTCCACTTCACCTACGAAACCCCGGTGTGGGAAGGGCTATCGGTCTCGGGCACCGAGGCGAGCTACGGCCTCAACTGGGCGCTGCTCGAGACCAAGCCGCCGCGCAAGCTGCTGGTCGCGATCGTCACGCCGGGCTCGCCCGCGGCGACGGCGGGCATGAAGCGCGGCACCGAGGTCGTGACGATCGACGGAGTCGACGTCATCAACGGCGATGACGTCGACACGCTGAACAACGGGATCTCGCCGACCGACGTCAACCAGACCCACACGTTCGAGATCATCGACCCCGGCACGACGACCAGGCACACGATCATGATGACATCGGCCAACGTCGATCTGCAGCCGGTGCAGACCGTCGGGTTGCTGCCGCTCGCGGCGCCGAACGACAAGATCGGCTACCTGGTGTTCACCGATCACATCGCGACCGCCGAGAAGGAGCTGGTCGACGCGATCACCACGCTCAAGACCGCCGGCGCCACCGATCTGGTGCTCGACATTCGCTACAACGGCGGCGGCTTCCTCGACATCGCGTCCGAGCTCGCCTACATGATCGCCGGCCCCGGGCCGACCACCGGCAAGACGTTCGAGCGCGAGACGTTCAACGCCAAGCACCCGTCGATCGATCCGGTGACCGGCCAGTCGCTCGCGCCGACCCCGTTCGAGGCGGTCACCGCCGGGTTCTCGACGATGGCGGGCCAGGCGCTGCCGACCTTGGGCCTGACCCGGGTGTTCGTGCTGACCAGCTCGGCGACCTGCTCGGCGAGCGAGGCGGTGATGAACGGGCTCGCCGGCGTGGGGATCCAGGTGATCCAGGTCGGCGACACCACGTGCGGCAAGCCGTACGGGTTCTATCCGCAGGACAACTGCGGCACGACCTACTTCGCGATCCAGTTCGAGGGCGTGAACGACATGGGGTTCGGCGATTACGCCGACGGCTTCGTGCCCGGCGGTGTTCACCCGGGCTGCAAGATCGCCGATGACTTCACGCACCAGCTCGGCGATCCGACCGAGGGCCTGCTCGCCGCCGCGCTGTACTTCCGGACCAACACCGCGTGCCCGACCGGCGCGATCACGCAGAGCGTGGCCCGGCGCGCCGGTGATCGCGACGCACAAAGCCTGCGCGATCCCAAGCCGGTGTGGCGCCAGAACCGGATCGCCCGGCACCGCTGAGTCCGGTGACCGCGGGCGCCGCAGCCCGGCGCAAGAGCTGTCGAACATTCGTTCGCCGCTCTTGTCGATCGGCTTGCCGGCATGCTGCCGCCTGCGCCTATACGGCAGTGATCGCCGGCTCGAGGACTCGCCGGCTCAGCCGCCCGAGACCGCCTTGACCAGGTCGTAGAGGTACTGCTCGCCGACGAACATCGCGGCGACGTTGACCCGCTCGTCCTTGCCGTGGGCGCGGACGTCGAAGTAGTCGGACAAAAGGCCGCTGTGGCCGAACGTCGGGATCCCGGCGTTGCGCAGGTACCGGCCGTCGGTGGCGCCGGCGGACATCGTCGGCACCGCAGGGATGCCCGGCCAGTACTTCGCGGTGAGCTTGTCGATCGCCGCGCCGAGCTCGGGGTTGATCGCCGACGGCTCGCTCGGCGTGTCGCGCCCGGTCGGCGTCAAGGTCAGCTTGGGATCGGCGAACACCTGCGCGAGCTGGTGCTGGATCTCGTCGACGGTCTGGCCCGGCAGGATCCGGCAGTTGACCATCGCACGCGCGAGCTGCGGCAGCGCGTTGTCGGCGTGGCCACCCTCGAGCCGGGTCGCGACGCAGGTCGTGCGGAGCTGCGCGTTGTACGGCGGTAGCGCCGACAGCCGGGTGATCGCCGCCGGATCCGGCCTGGCGCTCGCGACCGACTTCATGTCGGCGCCGAGCTGGCCGGGCTCGAGGCCGCCCATCTTGGCGAAGTAGCCGCGCGTGGTGTCGTTGAGCACGAACGGGAACTCGAACTTCTCGAGCCGGGCGAGCGCGTCGGCGAGCTCGTAGATCGCGTTGTCCTTGCGCGGCTGCGAGCTGTGGCCACCCGGGTTGCGGGCCTCGAGCCAGAAGCTCTGGAACAGCTTCTCGGCGGTCTGGATGCTGTTGGCGAACGGCTTGCCGGCCTTGCCGCTGACCCCACCGCCCTCGTTGATCGCGTACTCGGCGTCGATCAGATCCTTGTGGTTCTTGATCAGCCACGTCATGCCGACGCCCGCGTGATCCGAGCTCTCCTCGTCGGTCTCGAGCACCAGGATGAGGTCGCGGTCGGGCTTGTAGCCTTCCTTCTTCCACCGGATCATGTTGGCGACCCACGCGCTCGCCATGTACTTGTCGTCGCTGGTGCCGCGGCCGTAGAAGTAGCCGTCCTGCTCGACCAGCTTGAACGGATCGGTCGACCAGTCCTCGCGCTTGGCCTCGACGACATCGATGTGGGCGACCAGCAGCAGCGGCTTGCGCACGCCGGTGCCGCGCAGCCGCGCGACCAGGTTGCCGCGCTTGGGCCCCGACTGCAGAGCCTGGACATCGGCCCTGGGGAACCCGGCGGCGATCAGCCGCGCGGCCATCGCCTTGGCGGCGGCGTAGGTGTCGCCGGTCGAGGCCGTGGTGTTGATCTCGACCAGCTCCTTGTAGATGTCGCGCAGGATGCGCTGGGCCTCGGGCGGCGCGGGATCGGCCGCGCCCTCTGCCGGTGCGGTGAACGATCCCACGGTCAGCCCCGCGAGCACGGCAAGTCCGGCGTTGCGCTTCATGCCGGGAGAGTCGCCGGACCGGCGGCGCCGCGCAAACCCAGCGCGCCGCTACTTCACGCCCGCGTCACGTGGGGGCAGGTGCGACGGTGGCGGCGGCACCGCCGAGCCCGCTGCCGAGCCCGCGCCCGAACCTGCGCCCGAGCCCGGCTGCGCGCCGTCGTCGTCGGCGCCGCGCGGCATCGGCAATACGACCTTGAAGCTGCGCAGCTTCCACGGCGACGACTTCGAGCGCCGGTAGAACGCGAACACCGCGCGCACGCCGCTCGCCTTGTCGAACTCGGCGAGCGTGTCGAACGTCGCCGAGGTGCCGTCGATCCCGACCTTGGCCTCGGACACCGCGATGATCCGGCGGTAGTTGCCGAGCGCGGCCATGTGGCCGAGCTGGAGCTGGACAAACTTGGCCTTGGGCTCCTGCTTCTGGAACACCGGGGTCGCGTCGTCCCAGACCTGATCGGCGTGGCCGTCCTCGAGCCGCTGCAGGATCGCGTCGGCGGCCTGGTGGACGTCGCAGTGCTTGAGGTCCATCGGGTCCTTGCACGCCTTGACCCGCGCCTCGCGCTGGGCCTGCGAGATCTTGAGCTCGGGCGGCAGCTCGACACCGATGCCGAGCAGCTTCCAGCGGTCCTGGTCGTAGTGCAGGCTGACCGAGACCTTGCAGGTCGCGTTCTCGTACGCGACGGTGAGCCCGACCCGGCCGACCCGGCCGCCCGGCCCCGAGGTCACCAGCGAGTCGTTGACCGAGGCGATCTCGCGGAACTTGCCGACGGTCTGCAACAGATCGGTCATGTCGTCGCTGAAGTGATCCTTGCGCACCATCTCCTGGAACCGCGGCGAGGCCTGCTCGTAGACCTCGTCGATCGAGCCCGGCGAGCCCTGGCTGAGCTGGACCAGGATGTGCTCGGCGTTGGGCCGAAAGTCGGGGGTATCGTTGCCGTGGAGCTGGAGCGCGACGATCACGACGATCCACGCGGCGACCAGCACGAAGCCGACGAGCATGCTGCGGATCAAGAGCCGGCCGCGCCGGGTCCGCGCGACCTGCGGCAGGACGTGGAGCTGGTCGCCGACGTGGCTGATGCCCTCGCCGAGCTTGGCCACGCTCGAGCCGACGACCGGCACGTTGCGCGACATGTCGCCGAGCTTGGACACGCCCTCGCCGAGCTTCGCCACGCCACCGCCGAGCGTGCCGATCCCGCTGCCGATCGCGTCCTTCGCGGCGTCGCTGATCCGCTTGCCGCGTGACTCGGTCCGGTCCTCGGCGGGCTCCTCGGCCGTGACCGCGCGCGTCCGCCTGGCCGGCGCTGCCGGCGCGGCCGGCTCAGACGGCTCGGGCGGCTCGTCGCGATCGTTCGCCACGCTGAATCATGACACGGAGAAGAACCGCGCGACCAGGTTCTCGGCGACCTCGCGGCGATAGTCGGCCGTGGAGCGCACGTCGTCGATCGGCCGGATCGCGGTGCGCAGCGCGGCGCGCGCGGCGTCGGCGGCCTGGGGCAAGCGCTGGCCGCGCACGGCGGCCTCGACCGCGGCGATCCGGATCGGCCGCTCGGCCACGGCGCCGAGCGCGACCCGGGCGTCGATCACCACGTCGCCGTCGAGCGTGATCGCCGCGGCGCCCATGACCTTGGAGATCGACTGCGCGCGCCGGGTGCCGACCTTGCGCCACGCGGTGCGGGTCGCCGGGCCGGGCACGCGGATCGTCGCGCTGACGATCAGCTCGTCGGGCGCGAGCCGGGTCGTGCGGTAGCCGGTGCACCACTCGCGGTACGCCGCGCGGCGCCGGCCGCGGACCGACGCGACCTCGAGCTCGGCGTCGAGCGCGAGCAGCACCGGGAGGCTATCGCCGACCGGCGACGACGTCCCGACGTTGCCGCCGAGCGTGCCGCGGGCCTGGATCTGCAGCGCGCCGATCTCGCGGGCCGCGGCGGCGAGCGGGCGCAGCCGGGCGCGGATCGCCGGGTGGGTCTCGACCTCGCGCCACGTCGTGCCGGCGCCGATCGCGATCTCCTCGTCCGTCACCCGGACGAAGCACAGCGCCGCGAGCCGCCACAGATCGAGGATGCCGGGCGGCACGGCGCGGTGGTTGGCGTTGACCATCAGGTCGGTGCCACCGGCGAGCACCATCCAGCCGGGATACTCCGCGCGCGCGGCGACCGCCTCATCGAGATCGCGCGGCCGCAGGTACACCGGCCCGGTCACGCCGGCCCTACGTCGCGCGCCGCGGCGATCACCGCATCGACGATCAGCTGATAGCCGGTGCACCGGCAGATGTTGCCGGCGAGCAGCTCGCGGACCCGCGCGCGCGCGGTCGCGTCGTCGACCCCGTCGACCAGGTGGCGATCGACGACGTGCGCCGCGCACACCGCGATCCCCGGCGTGCAGATCCCGCACTGCGCCCCGCCGCACGCGATCAGCGCGCGCTGCACCGCGTGCAGCACCCCGTCGCGCGCGAGGCCCTCGACGGTGACGACCCGCCGCGCGTCGCATTGACCGATCGCGACCAGGCACGAGTTGACCGCCTCGCCGTCGAGCTCGACCGTGCACGCGCCGCACTCGCCCTCGCCGCAGCCTTCCTTGGTGCCGGTCAGCCGCAGCTCGTCGCGCAGCACGTCGAGCAGCCGCTTCCACGGCGAGACCTCGACCGTGCGCTGCGCGCCGTTGACCTCGAGCGCGATCTTCACGCCCGCTCCCACCGCGCGCGCGCCGCGCCGACGACCTCGGGCGAGATCGGCAGCGAATCGAACGCGCAGCCCAGCGCGTCCTCGACCGCGTTGGCGACCGCCGCCGCCGGGCCGTCCATCGGGATCTCGCCCACGCCCTTGGCGCCGCTCGGCCCGAACGGATACGGAACCTCGACGAGGATGGTCTCGAGATCGGGCGCGTCGGCGAACGTGGGCACGATGCAGTTGGTCATGCTGGCGTTGGCGACCTTGCCGTCCTTGTACACGATGTTCTCGAGCACCGCCCAGCCCAGCGCCTGCAGCGTGCCACCCTCGATCTGGCCCTTGACGATCGTCGGGTTGATCGCCTTGCCGACGTCGATCGCCTGGACGCAGCGCAGGATCCGGACCTCATAGCTGTCGAGATCGACCTCGACATCGACCAGGCACGCCGCCCAGCCGTACACCGGGTACGCCGAGCCGGTGTACGTCGCGTCGTCCCACCGGATCCCCGGCGGCGGCTCGTAGCTGATGATCTCGGCGAGCTCGGTGCGCGTCGTGTCCGCGTGGGCCCGCGCGAGCTCGTGCAGGGTGCCGCGCACGCCGCGCTCGGCCGCCCAGGCCTCGAGCTTGGCGCGCACCGTGGTCGCCGCGCGCTCGACGAGCTGGCCGACCACCATGCAGGTCCGGCTCGCCACGGTCGGTCCGCTGTCCGGGACCTGCGCGGTCGACGGATCGACCACGGTGACATCGGTCGCCTCGATGCCGAGCGCCGCCGCCGCGATCTGGGTGAACATCGTGATCGCGCCCTGGCCGATGTCGGTCGAGCTCGAGCGAACCTCGAACCGGCCGTCGACCGCGGCGACCACCGCGCGGCCCGCGAGCCGCTGCTCGCCCGAGCCGGTGAACCCGGCGCCGTGGAAGTAGAAGCACACCCCGCGGCCGCGGCGAACCGGCGAACCGTGCGCGTTTTTGCCGTCGCGCGCGGGCGGGGTGCCCGCCACGCCGTTGACCGCGTCGATCACCTCGTCGGTGCCGACCGAGAACTCGAGCAGCTGGCCGGTCGACGTGGTGTCGCCGATCCGCAGCGCGAGCCGGCTGCGCAGCGCCATCGGATCCTCACCGAGGTGGCGCGCGAGCTTCTGGATCTGGCGCTCGTAGGCGAACGTGGTCTGCGGCGCGCCGAACCCGCGGAACGCACCGTGCGGCGGATGGTTGGTCGCGACCACCCGGCCGCGCACCCGGGTGACGGCGCAGCGGTACGGCCCCGCCGCGTGCAGCACGCCGCGCGACAGCACGACCGGCGACAAGGTCAGGTACGCGCCGCCGTCCATCACGACGTCGATGTCGATCGCGGCGAGCTCGCCGCGCGCGTCGATCGCCAGCCGGTGCCGGGTCCGGCACGGGTGGCGCTTGGTGGTCGCCGCGATGTCCTCGTCGCGGTCGTAGACGATCTTCACCCTGCGGCCCGCCTTGTGGGCGAGCAGCGCCGCGTGCGCGGCGATCATCGACGGGTACTCTTCCTTGCCGCCGAACCCGCCGCCGGTCACCGCCTGGGTGATCACCACACCATCGGCGTCGCACGCGAGCAGCGGCTTCATCGCCTTGTGCACGTAGTACGGGCACTGCATCGAGCCGACGATGTAGCACTTGCCATCGCGCCAGTGCGCCATCATCGCCTGCGGCTCGATGTACATCTGCTCCTGCGGCGAGGTCACGTACGTGCCCTCGACCACGTGCGCCGCGCCGGCGAACACCGCCTCGAGCTCGGCGTCGCTGGCGTGGCCCTTGCGGATCAGGAATTGCTTGAACACGTTGTCGCTGCCGTACAGGACCGGCGCCTCACCGAGCGCCGGCCCGGCGAGCGCGCGATCGACGTCGAACACCGCGGGTAGCGGCGCGATCCGCGGCCGCACCGCCCGGGCGGCGGCGAACGCCTGCGCGCGGGTCGGCGCCGCGACCAGCGCGATCGCCTCGTCCTTGTGCATCACGCGGCCGCCGATCGGCGCGAGCGCCGGCTGGTCGTCCTCGAGCAACGCGATCGCGTTCTTGCCCCAGATGTCGGCGGACGTCACCACGGTGACGTTCGACCAGTCGAACGCAGGGTCGAGGTCGACCGCCTCGAGCACGCCGTGGGCGACCTGCGAGCGCACCGTCACGCCGTGCCACGCCTCGGCAGCGTCGAGATCGTCGAGGTACAGCGCCCGACCGGTGACCTTGGCGACGCCGTCGACGCGAGGTACCGACGTTCCCACAGGCGCGACAACGACGGGGCCCGCGGGTGCCCCCACGGGGGGCCGGAAACGTTCCATCTACGGATCTAACCTCAGCGCGCGGGCAGAGTAAAATGCTTGGGCGCCGAGCTGCGGCGCGCCGGGTGCGCGGCCTTGCTCTTGATCTTGCTGGCCGGCTTGACCTTGGCCGAGATCACGACATCGGGGCGCTGGTACATGTCCTCGTAGATCGTCTGACCGCTCGCCCCGGTGATGGTCACCCCGATGTCGGTATCGAACACGACCGAGCGCACGGCGTCGTAGCCACCTGGGACCTTCGCCGTGGTCAGCCGCTGGACGGACGGGCTGTCGGTGTCCTTGGGGTTGAAGTCGAACACCGTCGTCGGCAGCACCGGAAAGCTCAGCGCGGCCTGGGCCGCACTATAAGGTGCCACGATCCGCCAGTTCCAGCTGTGGAACACCTCCTGATCGTCGGATCGCGAGCTGTTGTACCCACCGAGCACGAGGTCGGCGGCGACGCCGGGGTTCGCGGTCCACGTGATCGCGTGGCTCGCCGCGTCGAGGCGCGGCCGGGTGGCGTAGCCTTCGAGCGCGACGTCGCCATACGGGAGTGCGTAGCTCGCGGTGGCCGGGCCCCACGCGAGGAACGTCTGCTGGCCGTTCCCGCTGGTCGGCTGATCGGTCGAGGTCGTCAGCATCGACACGCCCGGCGGCGCCGGCATCGCGATCGTCGCGGTGGCCTCGGTGCCGTTGAGATCCGTGAAGACCGAGTCGCCGAGGTACAGGCTGCCGTGCGCGGTGTGCAGCTCGCGGCTGACCATGAGGCCGCTGATCGTGTCGGGAACCTTCGTATAATCGAACGTCGTGTCGACTGGCGGCTGATAGTCGGCGGTGAGCGAGATCGCCATGCCGTCGGCGACCGCCACGTCGGACTTGTACTGCCAGCCGGTGGTGACGTGATCGCCATCCTGGCTGAGCACCAGGAGGTCGGCCGTGCCGTTGCACCCGCTCAGGGTGACCGTGTTGGTCACCGGCTCCGCGACCGCCACGCGCGAATGTAGCCCGCGCGCCGAGGCGACCGGGCCGGTGCCCTGGCCGAGCGAGATCCTACCGCCGCACGTCGAGTACAGCAGGTACTCGTTGCCGACCTGCTCGTTGGGCACCGACACGTCGAACGTGATCGAGGCGATCTCGGTGGCCATCCCCCCTAGATCATCGTGCAGGTTATCGCCGGGCTTCACGCCGGCGAACGTGGCGAGCTGGGTCGGGCCGTTGCCGGAGCCGGAGCCCGACTGGGTCATGACCGACTCGATCACCGTGACGAACCCGCCGGCTGCCATCACCGCGCTCGCCTTGCCGTCGTCGCCGGTCTTGGTGTCGCTCACCAGCGACGAATCCGCGTTCTGGAAGTACACCGTCAGGCCTGACGCTGGACTCCCGTTCGATGTCACCGTCACTGTCACCGGCTGTATGGCCTGCGTGGCGTCGGCGGGCTCGGCGTCTTGCACGCCGAGTGGCGCGTCGGCGAGATGGCCTTTGCCTTCATCGTCTCCGCACGCCGCAAGCCCAGTCCCCATGATAGCCGTCGTGAGCACCATCGCCCATTGCTTCATTACGTCATGGTATCCGACCTCGCCGACCGGACAACCCTGATTCGATCATCCAGGCTACTCTTCGCGAGTGAGGACCCGACAGCTCGGCCAACATGTTGTCACTGCGATCGGCGGCGGCGATCTCAACCTGCCAATATCGGCTGCGCGAGGCGTGATGGCTCGCGACGTCGAGCACGCACTCCACGAAGCATTGAGTTTCGGGATCACACTGTTCGACGTGTCGGCCGATGCCGACAGCGAACGACTCGCCGGTACGGCCGTGCGCGAGCACGGCGCGCGCGATCGCGTCGTCCTCGCAACTCGCGTGCCGGTGCTCACCGAGCGCGCCGGCCGGCCGCGCCGCGACGTGCTGCCCGAGCGATTACCGCCGCCGCACGTTCAGGATCGGATCGAGGCCGCGCTGCGCGCGACCCGGCTCGATGCGTTGCCGCTCGCTCAGTTGCCGCTGCAGGTGGCGTGGCTCGCGTCATCGGCGTGGCCCGAGCTGGTCGGGACCTGCGCGCGGCTGGTCCGTGAGGGCAAGGTCCTCGCATGGGGCGCGATCCTCGATGATGCCGCGGTGGGATCGCCTGCGGGTGGCCGTGCGCCGGCGCCCGGCGCCGCGGGCGATCGAGCACGGCCGATCGAACCGCCGATCGAACCGCCGCCCACGCTGGCCACGGTGATCCATCAGCCGTGGCTCGCCGCGCTGTCGGTCGTCTACAACCTGTGCGACCGGCGGGCCGAGCCGCTGTTCGAGCTCGCCGCCCAGCGCAAGTCCGCGATGGCGATCCTCGCCCGCCAGCCGCTCGCCGGCAGCGCGCTCGCCGGCAACCTGGGGCCCGGCGTGCGGCTGACTCCACGCGACGACCGCAACGGTCTCGACGAGCCGACGCTGATCCGCGTGGCCGCCGGCGCCGCCCGGCTATCGCGGCTGGTCAAGCGCGCGCCGCCCGCCGCGACCTCGTGCGATGCCGCGCGCGCCGCCGCCGAGCACACCGCGCGCCCCGAGCACCTCGAGTGCGCCGACGTCGCCGAGCTCGCGCTGCGGTTCGCGATCGATCGCGCCGGCATTGCCCTGCCCCGGCTGCATCGCCGGGAGCACCTGCTACCAGCGGTCGCCGCCGCCACCGCGCCGCCGCTGTCGGCCGAGATCGGCACTCGCGCACGCGAGGCCGCTGACGCATCTATACATTAGTTCAGTACGCCGCGTATAGTGTCGTCGTGAAGTCGCGGCCGACCGAGAACCCGCACAACCGGTTCCGCAGCCAGGTCGTGACCTACGACGACGGCGAGGCCCCGCCGCCCTCGCAGATCACCGTGATCGACGATCACACGCGCTCGATCCTCGCCCACAACGACTCGCCCGACCTCGGCTTCCGGTGGAGCGTCAACCCGTACCGCGGCTGCCAGCACGCCTGCGCCTACTGCTACGCCCGCCCGTCGCACGAGTACCTCGATCTCGGCGCCGGCACCGACTTCGACACCAAGATCGTCGTCAAGCGCGACGCCGCGGCCCTGTTGCGCGACGCGTTCGACAAGCCGAGCTGGCGCGGCGAGCTCGTCATGTTCTCGGGGGTCACCGATTGTTACCAGCCGGTCGAGGCCGACCTCGGGATCACCCGGCAGTGCCTCGAGGTCTGCCTCGCGTACAAGAACCCGGTCAGCGTGATCTCCAAGAGCGCGCTGGTCGAGCGCGACCTCGATCTGTTCCGCGCGCTCACCGAGCACGCCCGGTTCGGGCTCAGCGTCAGCCTCGCGTTCAGCGACAACGCGACCGCGCGCGCGATCGAGCCATGGGCACCGTCGCCCGATCGCCGGTTCAAGCTGATCGAGACCCTCGCGGCGGCCGGCATCCCGGTCGGCGTCATGTGCGCGCCGATCATCCCGGGCATCAACGACAGCCAGATGGTCACGGTCCTCGAGCGCGCGGCCGCCGCGGGCGCCCAGTGGGCGGGCTGGGTCCTGCTCCGCCTGCCGGGCGCCGTCAAGGACGTGTTCGAACACCGCGTCCGGACCGCGATGCCGCTCGCCGCCGACAAGATCCTCCACCGGATCCGCGAGACCCGGGGCGGCGACAAGCTCTACGACGCGCGGTTCGGCGTCCGCGGCCGCGGCGAGGGCCCCTACGCCCAGATGCTGCAGACCATGTTCGACGCCACGATCCGCCGGCTCGCGCTCGGCCACCGCAACCGCGGCGACTCGATGTTCGACGAGGCCGAGGCCCCGACGACGTTCCTGCGCCCGCCGAAGCCGGGCTCGCAGCTGTCGCTGTTCTGAGCGCGGCACCGGCGCCCCGGCAGGCGTCGGCCAACCGGGGTTGCACGGCGACCTGCTACGGCGCGCTCGGGGTCAGCGCGAGCGGCATGCACGCCGGGCTGGCGGTCGCGCCGTCGGACGGTACGAACACCAGATCGTTCTGGTAGATCCCGTTGATCTGCAGATCGAGCTGCACGCTGTGGCCGGGCACGCTGTCGAAGTCGACGCCGTCGAGCCCGGTCGACGTCACGGTGTCGAACTCGAGCCGGGTCTGGTTGCCCGCGGCGCTCGAGGTCAGGTCATCGTTGCTCTCGCACTGGAAGCACGACGGCGCGGCGCCGCCGGCCGCAGGGTCGTACGTGATCGAGCCGGTGAAGTTGCAGCCCTCGGCGGACAGCTTGGTGTCACACGTCCACTCGACGTGCCAGTGCCCGCCGGCCGCGTACGTCGCGTAGTACCCGGCGTCGACGCCGGTCGCGTGGTCAACGCTGGCGCCGTTATCGATCGCCATCGCGGTCGGCCCCGAGCACGAGGCGCCGCCGAAGTCATGGTGGTCGCTCTCAAATACACAGCCGGCGAGCGGCAAGGCTACGAGCAAGGCGAGTCGTATCGACATGCGGGTTCGACGCCACCGCCGGCCGAAATGTTAACCCCGGCGGCACGCGGGCATGCAGTCGCTGTGCGCTGTCGGGAGTCCCCGACACTGCCCACGATCGGCCGCACGGCTCGCCCGGCCGCATATCTCGCCCGGCCGCACATCTCGCCCGGCCTCATATCTCGCCCGACCGCATATCTCGCCCGACCTGATGTGCACTCATCCCAGCGGGTCGCGATGGAACCAGCCGAGCCACTCGGTCAGCAGCCCGAGCCGGGCGTGGTCGACCGCGTAGACGTGGTTGCGGCCCTGCCGCTTGTGGCTGAGCAGGCCGGCGGCCTCGAGGACGCGGAGGTGGCGCGACGTGGTCGGCCATGCGTGCGCGAAGCGCCCGGCGATCTCACCGGCGGCCATCGAGCCGCGCATGTGCACCGTCAGCAGGATCTGGCGCCGCGCCGGATGCGCGATCGCCGCGCACACAGCCTCGAGCGCCTCGAGCTTGGCCTTCGCGTCGAGCGTGCTCAGTCGAGCGCTTCGAGGGTGATGAGCGACATGTCTTCGAGGTGCGGCCCCATGGTCTCCCACACCGCCATCACCTCGGGCGTCTGGTGCGCGGTGTCCGCCGCGGTGCCATCGCGCCAGTGAAAGCTCTCGACCAGGAACGCGCCGGCCTCGTGCTTGCGCAGGTCGGTCCCGCGATGCAGCGTCACCGGCTGGTCGGTGATGAGCCCGACCTGGCGCAGCACCGAGCCGTGGCGCTTCACGATCGCCTCGAGCTCGGCGAGCTTGCCCGGCTTGGGCCGGTAGATGACGAGGCGGTGCACGGGTTTCGTCGAGGGAGATGCGCTGGGTCGAGACATGGATTCGCTCCGTTGGCTGATATTTAGCGTTCTAGCTAAATATCGAACGCAGATCAAGCCGACCCGCCCGATGCTCAGGAAGCCAGCGAGATCACAGGACGCCGCACTACGCATCCGTATGACCGGCACGACGACCACGTGTGGCGCCCACGCTGCGCCGGCACCACCGATCTGCCGGCCGCGCCAGCTCGCTGCGCCTCAGCCGTTCCGGAAGACGTCGTCGATGGTCCGGGCCGTCACGGCAGCGTCGTGCCAGGCAGTGAGGCGATCCACGCTGAGCTCGCCATCGACGCGTGCTCGGATATCAGAGGTGATGGGAAACGAGCGCAGCTCGAGTACGCGGTACAACGCCGACCAAGCCGACTCAAGGAGGGCTTTCGCGCGTCCTTCGGCGAGCCCTTTGGCCAATCCTTGGGCCAGCCCTCTCGCCTCGCCCCTGGCAACGCCCTTCTCTTCCCACTCGGCAATGAGCTCCTGAACGTTCGGGTCTTGAATGAGCCAATCCACGTGAAAAATTCTCCTTGCCGTCTCGCTTCCAAGGATAGCTGCCGAGACGAGGTACAGCAACGCCAAGGTGTCTGCGCGATCACGGACCGACAGCGTGTGATCGGCTTGCACCTCTGCGGTGAGATCGCGAACAAACTCCTCGTCGGCGCCGCGCATCGCGACCAGGAATGGGGCGCCTGCAAGCCCGAGGTACGCACGCATCTCGTGTGCGTCGAGCCGCCAGATCGGCACGACGCGGTAGCGAAACACGAACGCGTCGTCTCCAATGCCACGGATCCGATAGATCCCGGTTCCCTCCGGCGGGTTGCCACCGGGGCGCGACAGCAGCACGACGGTCCAGACCGGCCGCTCCGTCAGCGCCACGGCGGTGGTGGCATACTCGAACAACCGGGGCGGTAGGTCGGCGCGCCATTCGCGCTCGACCTCGACATGGACCGTCCCTTCGCCGAGCTCGTCGCGGACGCGGAACAGCTTGTCAGCCGTTCGCTAGCGCGGCCGGTCCACGCTGGAGTCGAGCTCGCCGAGCCACTCCAGCGGATGTTTTGGGAACGCCAGCTGTAGCACCGGCT
>DATBBB010000087.1:0-4101 GCA_036271215.1 Kofleriaceae bacterium
ACGGCGGCGTCGGCCTGGGCCTCGCCCTCGTCGCGCAGCTCACCGACCTGCTCGGCGCCACGGTCGAGCTCGACTCCGTCGTCGGCAAGGGCTCGACGTTCCGCGTCGTCGTCCCGCTCGCCTGGCGCGGCCGGCCGATCACGCAGCGGATCCGCCCCCTGCGATCACCGTGAGCGCCGAGCTCGATCATACCTCATGATCGAAGGCTCGATATCCACTGGTGATCTCGTGGTGTTTGCATCAGCTCGCCGGAGTCGAACAGGAGGCCGAACACGGCATCGGGCGACGACGCGGCTCAGTACGAGAATTCCAGTCCGAGCGTGATCGCCTGTTCGGCCTCGACCGTGGGACGGGTCAGCAACACAGCAGTGTCGTAGCGCAGGACGCCGGACAGCGCCGAGATCGGCGTGTTGGCGCGCAGCCGCAGCGAGCTCGCGACGCCGGTGCCGTCGCCGAACTGGACACCCGCGCCGAACCCGAGCTCGAGCCAGCGCGCGAGGCCGCCGCGCGCGACGGTGAGCAACGCGCGGCCCTCGGGGGCGGTGCCACCGACGAGCCACAGCGCCGCCTCGCCGCCGAGCTTGGTGAGGCCGTTGGTCTCGACGCGAGCGTCGAACGCGAGCAGGCCATGCGAGCCGTGATCGAAGGACAGGCCGCCGCCGAGCGCCGCGGTGAGCCGCCACGCCCGACCGGTGATGCCCAGGGCGCTGGCGTCGAGCACGACTTCGGACTCGGCCTCGTTCGCGGCCTGGTTCGGGCGATCCAGGGCCGCGACACCCTTGTCCGGCGCGGGCTTGGCCGCATCGGCTGGTTCTTCGGCGGCTTCGTTAGCTGCTTCGTTGGCTGCTTCGTTGGCGGCGTCACCGTCGTCGGTGTCGTGGAGCTTGTGCTTCGCGGCGCCCTTCTTGGCGGCCGGCTTGCGCTCGGATCCGTCGTCTTCGTCGTCGGCTTCCTTCGCGGGGTGCCGCCGCGTGTTGCGGGCGAGGTCGGCGTCGCCGTCGGCATCGGCATCGGACGGCGACGGCGCCTTGCGCGCATACTTGTCGTCGGCGTCCTGGGGCTTGTGGCTCGGCGGGCCCTGCACGGCCGGCGGCGGCGGCGGAGCCGCGGGCGCGGCCGACGCGGACGGTGCCGGTGCTGGTGCCGGAGCTGGGGTCGGCCGGTTGCCGGCGACCGGCGATGACGGCCTGGCCGGCGCGTGGGGCGGCGTCTTGGCCGGCGGTGCGGTGCGGCCGCCGGTGACCGTGACGGGCGCGGCACCGGAGCCGGCCGCCGGAGCGCGGGTATCGACCTGCGCCTCGCGGTGGGCGTCGACCGCATCGGTGCTGGTCTCGGTGCTGGTCTCGGTGCCGGTCTCCACGCCGGTCTCCACGCCGGTCTCCACGCCGGTCTCCCGATCGATCGCCTGCTTGACGACGTGCCACTGCATGCCCGACGGCAGCGACACCGGCACCGCGACGCTGTGCTTGACGCCGCCCTGCGCGACGACGTCGTTGCCGACCGCGACGAACGAGGTGTACGGCGACACCAGGCCATAGCCGAGCGCGAGGCCGGTCACCGCGTTGCGATCGTGCTTGCCGGCGAGCAGGTCGCCCAGCCGCTCGCGCGCCCAGCGCCGGGCGAGCGGCCCCTGCGCGGTGGTCGCACCCTCGACGCCGTGCGCCGGCGCGAGCGCCTCGAACGCGAACAGCTCGCCGCGGACCCGCGCGTTGGCGGCCTGCGCGCGCTTGATCCGCGCGAGCACGATCATCGCCTGGCCGGCGCCGAGCCGCGGCAGCACCGCCGGCTCGACGTCGCTCGCCGCCAGCGCGCCCCAGTTGACCGCGAGCGGGGCCGGGCGGGTGACGACGTCGGTGATCGCCGCGTGGGCGAGCGCGCCGAGATCGTCGCCGGGGACCGCGAACCGCACCGTGCCGCCGCTGACCGCGGCGATCTGGGTCAGGGTCGCGCGCGCCGGCGCGGGCCCGATGCCGATGACATGGATCGGCACGCCGAGCCGCCGGGCCGCCGCGATCGCCGCCGGATCGTCGGCGACCAGGCCATCGCTCACCAGGACGATCGCCGCGCCCTCGGGCCGCGCCCCGTCGAGCACGCGGGTCAGGTCGAACACGCCCGCCGGCGCCGCCCACGCGCGCTCGATCGCGGCCCGCGCGTCGTCCGGCGCGCTCCACCCGACGCCGGCGCTGCCGATCACGCGCACGCGATCGCCGCGGCCGAGCGCCCCGAGCAGCGCGCGGACCAGCGGATGCGCGACGACGTCGCCGTCGCCGCGGGTGGTCGCCGCGCGGTCGATCGCGAGGATCACGCGCGCCGCCCCCGGGCGGGTCGCCGCCGCGGCCGGGGCCTCGACCACGACCGCCGCGAACCCGGCCTCGCCGTCGCGCTCGACCCAGCCCGCCGACGCCACCGGCGCCCGCCAGCGCACGATCGCGTCGTGATCGGAGTGCGGATCGGACAGCGTGGCATCGCGCCGGGTGCCGCCCAGCGCGTGGGTCGGGCTCGACAGCTCGGCCGGCTCGTCGACGAAGTGGATCGCGACCGCGGTCGAGCCGCCGGCCCCCGGCGACGCGGCCGGCGTGACCCGCGAGGCATCGGGTGCGCGGTCGGTGTCGGGCGTGCGGCCGCTGCCGGTCGTCGCGCGGCCGCTCGCGGTCCCCGGCACGTAGCGCGGCGCGACCACCATCGGCAGCGCGAGCTGCCAGGTGCCGGCCTCGTAGTGGGCGAGCGTGTCGTAGCGCAGGGTGATCTCGACGGTGCCGCGCGCCGGGATCGCCGATACGGTCTGGGTGAACACGTCGGGCCGCTCCTGATCGAGCAGCGCCGCGGCGGCCCCGGTGGCGATCGCCGCCTCGTAGCGGCGCTGCGCTGCCTCGCGGCCCTCGATCGCGGCGTGGATCGTCCGCGTGCCGGCCTGGATCGCCATCGCCGAGACCGCGGCGTCGGCGGGCAGCGGGAAGATGTAGGTCGCCTCGGTCGCGTGATCGGTCGGGTTGCGGAACCGCTGGACCACGACGGTCTCGACGATCGGCCCGCGCACGGTGATGTCGATCCGGCTGTCGAGCATCGGCAGCGCCGCGGCTGGCCCCGGCCCCGCGGCATACAGCCCCATCGGGCCGGAGCGGTCGAACGCGTGCGCCATCGGGGCCCACAGCCCGAGCAGCAGCCCGAGCAGCGCGACGACGACCACGAGGCGCACCATGGCGTGCGAGCTTACACGCACCACGCCGCCGGAAGATCTGATGCCAACGCACGCCGCACGCGCCGTATTGCATCGCCACGCACGCGATCTCCGACGAGCAAAAGCGCCATACACGCGCCCACACCACCGCGTGTGCACGCGGCTGCACGGCGCGTGGCAGGCGAGACACTCGCGCCACTAACCACGCAGATCCGCGCGCGACCTGCTCGGCATCGCGACTGCACGGCGGCGGGTCATGGCGTTCTCCCATGCGGCGCGCAAGGCCGCTGTTGTGTCCGCGGTGGTATGGCTCGGGTGCGGCGGCGCGAGCCCGCACGATCTCCAGGTGATGTCGTACGCGCCGCGGGGCGCGCTCGAGCATGCGGCGCCGGTCGAGATCAAGTTCGACAAGCCCGTCGTCGACGCGGCGCTGGTCGGCACGCCGATCGCGCCCGGCACGGTGACGATCGCGCCGGCGGCCGGCAAGGCGATCCAATGGAAGGGCCACTGGCAGGATCGCCAGACCCTGACGCTCGAGCCGACCGGGCCGCTCGCCGGCTCGACCCGCTACCACGTGGCGCTCGCCGGGGAGCTCGCGCGCCGCACCGCGGGCTTCCAGTTCGAGCTGGTCAACCGGCCGCTCGCGGTCGAGGGCCTGTGGGGCGTGGAGATCGATTCGCTCGCGACCGACGCGGCGCTGCCGCTGTCGTTCAACCAGCCGGTGCGCCCCCTCGACGCCGCCGCGCACTGCCGGATGGTCCACAGCCCGGCCCCGGCCCCGCCCGGTGCGCCCGCCGGCATCGACCTCGCGCTGACCGTGCACGGCACCGGCACCGCGCCGGCCGAGCCCGCGACCCAGGTCTCGCTGCGGCCGGCGCAGCCGCTCACGCCGGGCGCCGCGTACACCCTGACCTGCGACGGGC
>DATBBB010000088.1:0-33595 GCA_036271215.1 Kofleriaceae bacterium
GTGGTTCCTGGACGAGCTGGAGCCCGGGAGCGCTGCGTATCACCTGGCGACGGCGATCCGGCTGGACGGGCGGCTAGATGTCGCGGCGCTGGGGCGGAGCGTGGCGGAAGTGGTGCGGCGGCACGCGGCGCTGCGGACGACATTCGCGCAGGACGAGGCGGGGCAGATCCTCGCGGTGGTGCACGACGCGGCGCCGGTGCCGATGCCGGTGCCGGGATCGATGACGGGGGCGATGGCCGTGGCGATGACAGTGGAGGATGTCCGGGGGGCGGACGAGGCGCGCGTGCGGGCCGAGGCCGAGCGCGAGGCGCAGACCCCGTTCGCGCTGGGGACCGGGCCACTGCTGCGGGCGCGGCTGCTGGTGGTATCGGAGACGAGCCACGTGGCGCTGTTCACGATGCACCACATCGTGAGCGACGGATGGTCGATCGGGGTGCTGATCCGGGAGGTCATGGCGCTGTACGAGGCGTATGCGGCGGGGCCGGAGGGGCGCGAGTCGCCGCTGCCGGCGCTGGAGATCCAGTACGCGGACTACGCGGCGTGGCAGCGCGCATACCTGGCGGGTGCGGAGCTGGCGCGCCAGACGGCGTACTGGACGGGGCAGCTGGCGGGTGCGCCGCTGGTGCTCGAGTTGCCGGCGGATCGGCCGCGGCCGGCGCTCCAGACGTTCCGGGGCGCCACCGTGGAGTGGGCGCTGGGCAAGGCGTTGTCGGCGCGAGTCGATGCGGTGAGCCAGGCGCTCGGGGCGACGCCGTTCATGGTGCTGCTGGCGGCGTTCAACGTGGTGCTGAGCCGGTACACGGGGGCGCGGGACTTGATCGTCGGGACGCCGATCGCGAACCGGACGCGCGCGGAGGTCGAGCCGCTGATCGGGCTGTTCATCAACACGCTGGCGATCCGGACCGACGTCTCCGGGGAACCGACGTTCGCGGCGCTGGTGGGGCGGGTGAAGGACGCGACGCTGGGAGCGTACGTGCACCAGGATCTACCGTTCGAGCGGGTGGTGGAGGCGCTGGCGGTGCCGCGGGACCTGAGCCGGTCGCCGGTGTTCCAGGTGCTGTTCGCGCTGCAGAACACGCCGGCGCCGGTGTTTGCGCTCGATGGGCTCACCGCGCATCCGCTCGATCTGCCGAGCACGGTCGCCAAGCTCGATCTGTCGCTGTACATCGCGCCGAGCGCCGATGGCTACGCCGCGATCTGGGAGCTCAACACCGATCTGTTCGATCGCGCGACGATCGAGCGCATGGCCGGCCAGCTCGAGGCGATCGTGGATCAGGCGTGCGCCGCGCCGGACGCGTCGATCGCGCGGCTTGCGCTGCTCGATGCCGGCGACGCCTACCGGATGGTCGTCGAGTGGAACGCGACCGAGACCGCGCGCGACCGCCGCGCCTGCCTCCACACGCTCGTCGAGGCCCAGGTCCGGCGAACCCCGGACGCCACCGCGATCATCCACCGCGGCGAGTCGATCAGCTACCGCGAGCTCGACGCGCGCGCCGACCGCGTGGCGAGCCGGCTGCGCGCGCTCGGCATCGGTCCAGACGATTGCGTCGCGGTCTGCATGGCGCGCTCGGTCGACATGGTCGCCGCGCTGCTCGGCACGCTGAAGGCCGGCGGCGCGTACGTCCCGATGGATCCGGCGTACCCGGCGGACCGGCTCGCCTACATGCTCGCGGACGCGCGCTGCCGCGTCGTGCTCACCCAGGCGCGGTTCGCGGCGACCTTGCCGGCGGGCGACGCCACGGTGATCGCGCTCGACGCGGAGCCGGGCGCACCGGGCGCGCCGAGCGGCCCGGCTGCAGAATCGGTGGCCGGTGCGGCTGCCGGTGTGGCAGCCGGTGTGGCAGCCGGTGTGGCGATCGACTCGGTCCGGCCGGCGCACTGTGCGTACGTGATCTACACGTCGGGCTCGACCGGGCGGCCCAAGGGCGTGCAGGTCACCCATGGCGCGGTCGCCAACTTCCTGGCCGCGATGGCGGACCGCCCCGGGCTCGACGCGCGCGACACGTTGCTCGCGGTGACGTCGATCTCGTTCGACATCGCCGCGCTCGAGCTGTTCCTGCCGCTGGTGCGCGGCGCCAAGCTCGTGCTCGCCGACGCCGAGACCGCCGCGGACGGCCACCGCCTGATCGAGCTGGCGCGCGACAGCCAGGCGACGATCCTGCAGGCCACGCCGTCGACGTTCTGGATGATGATCGAGGCCGGCTGGCCGGCTGCCCTGCGCTGCAAGGTGCTGTGCGGCGGCGAGGCGCTGTCGCCGGCGCTGTCGCGCGAGCTGCGCGGCCGGGCGGCGTCGGTGTGGAACATGTACGGCCCCACCGAGACGACGATCTGGTCGACCCTGCGCCGGGTCGAGGCCGACACCGCGTCGATCGGCCAGCCGATCGCCAACACCGTGGTCCGCGTGCTCGACCGCGATGGCCGGCTGTGCCCGATCGGCGTGCCGGGCGAGCTCCACATCGGCGGCGACGGCGTCGCGCGCGGCTACCTGCGACGGCCCGGGCTGACCGCGGAGCGCTTCGTGCCCGATCCCTACGCGGCGCGGACCGGTGCGCGGCTGTATCGCACCGGCGACCTCGCGCGCTGGCTGCCGAGCGGCGAGCTCGCGTTCCTCGGCCGGATCGATCACCAGGTCAAGCTCCGCGGGTTCCGGATCGAGCTCGGCGAGATCGAGGCCGTGCTCGCATCGCACCCGCAGGTTCGCCAGGTGGTGGCGATCGTCCGCGAGGACGTCCCCGGCGACCAGCGGCTCGCGGCGTATGTCGTCGCCGGTGGCTCCGAGAGCTCCGGTGGCGCCGAAACCGCCGGCGCGATGACCGCCGGCGCGGGCGAGCCGCCGGCCGCGGCCGAGCTGCGCCGCCACGCCGCGCGGTCGCTGCCGGACTACATGATCCCGAGCGCGTTCGTCGTGCTCGACCGGCTGCCGTTGACGCCGAATGGCAAGCTCGATCGCAAGGCGCTGCCGGCGCCGGCGCTCGCCGGGGTCGCGCACGAGTACGTCGCGCCCCAGACTCCGGCGGAGCGCTCGGTGGTCGAGATCTGGCAACAGGTGCTGCGCGTCCCGCGCGTCGGCATGACCGACAACTTCTTCGCGCTCGGTGGCCACTCGCTGCTCGCGACCCAGCTGCTCGGGCGGCTGCGCGGCGCGCTGGGCGCCGAGCTGGCGCTGAAAGATGTCTTCGAGGCCCAGACGCCGGCGGGGCTGATCGCGCGCGCGGCCGCACCGGTGCCGAGCGCCTCGTACGCATCCGGCACCGCATCCGGCACCGCATCCGGCACCGCATCCGGCAACCCGATCGTGCTGCGGACCGGCACGGCGCGGCCGCTGGTGCTGGTCCACGCGATCGGTGGTGGGGTGTCGCCGTACGTCGCGCTCGCGCGGGACCTGCCCGACGGCCAGCCGGTGCTCGCGTTCCAGGCCCGCGGGCTCGACGGCGCCGAGCCGCCGATCGACACGAACGAGGGCACGAACGAGGGCACGAACGAGGATACGATCGAGGCGCTGGCCGCGCGCTATGTCGAGGACCTGCGCGTCGCGTACCCCGACGGTCCGCTGGCGATCGGCGGGTGGTCGATGGGCGGCGCCGTGGCGTTCGAGATGGCACGCCTGCTCGGCGACCGGGCCGAGATCCTGGTGCTGATCGATCCGACCCCGGTTCCACCGTCGGGTCCAGGTCCGACGGCGGTGGCGCTCGCTCCGCCCTCCGCGTCCGGTACGCTCGCCACGTCCGCCGCGCCGGGTGCGCGTGGTGTGCCGGCGGCGTCCGCCATGCTCGCGGCACCTGGTGAGCTACGACCGCTCGCGGCGGCGTGGCCGGTGGGCGAGTACCTCGCCGACCTCGCGCGATCGAGCGGCGCGCCGCTGCCGTTCACGCCGGCCGAGCTGGAGCAACTGCTCGCCGATCCGGACCGCGACGCGATCGCGATCCGCGCGGCGCGCCGCCACGACGTGATCCCGCGCGCGATGTCCGACGAGCTGCTGGGTGCGCGGATCGCGGTGTTCGCCTCGAACCAGCGCGCCGTGCGCGGCTACCGGCCGACCGCGGCGATCGCCGCCGATCTGATCCTGCTGACCTGCGACGACACGTCATCCTCGTCGCCGTCCTCGCCGTCGTCGCCGTCCTCGCCGTCGTCGCCGTCCTCGTGGGCGCCGTGGGTCCGCGGCACCGTCACCCACGAGACGGTGTCAGGAGACCACTACGCGATCATCCGCACGGTCGGGCCGCGGCTCGGGCGACTGCTCCGCAGCTGAGCCACGGCTGGGGGCGCTGGTCTCGGTGGCCCCAGTGGTCGCAGCGGCCGGGGTGGCCCCGGCGGCCCCAGTGGCCCCGACAGCCGTTGCGGCCTGGGCCGCCTGGGCCGCAGCGCGCTTCTGCGCGAGCTCGGCCGCGACGCGCGGAAACACCACCGGCAGGTTGATGTAGTGCGAGAACGGCACGCGCCGCCGGTCATCCGGTAGCTCGGCGGTCGTCCGCGGCAGCTTGCGCCAGTGCACGCCGGGCCGCAGGTGGTGCTCCTGGTGGTACCCGAGGTTGAACGTCAGGAGGTTGTACAGCGTGCCGTAGCAGCTGACCGAATCCCGCTTCGGGTCTTCGGGATCGCTGGCGCCCCAGTGCTGGAAGTAGTTCTCGGCCTGCCGGATCATCTCGATCACGAACGTGCACGGCAGGAAGTAGAACGCGAAGAACCGCCAGTCGATCGCGACCAGCGCGATCCGGAACGCGACCCACGCGGCCAGATCGAGCTTGGTCGCGCGCAGCGTCTCGGGCTGCTTGATCTGGTTCAGCACCAGGACCGCGAGCTCGGGCTGGGTGGGTGACGCGATCTTCGCGACCTGCTCGACCGGCCGGGTGCGCAGCAGGTACAGGAGCACGAAGTAGCGCAACCCGAACGACTCGACGGCGAAGCTGACCGCGCCGATCAGCTGCTTGTGCAGCGGCCGGCGCAGCCCGAGGATCCCGAGCAGCGACTCGTCGTTCCACGACTGCGCGGTCGCGTGGTGCACGCCGTGGCTGGCGTTGAACGGCGTCTTCGGCGCGCCGGTCATCGAGAACCCCATGCTGGTCAGCGTGTTCAGCCAGCGCGCCCGAAAAAACGGGGTGTGATAGTGGTTGTGGTTCGCGCCGGCGTTCTGCAGCGACATCGCGAACAGCACCGGGAAGATCGCCACGAGCACCAGCGGCGACAGCCGGGGATACGCGTACGCCAGCGCCAGGTAGAACGCGATCTGGAACGGGATGATCGCGACGTTCAGGACGTCCCAGCCGGAGAACCGAAATACCCGATTGCGCGACACCTTGGTGATCCGATCAGGCCGCGAAGAACCAGGCGGTCTGGATCAGCCCGCCGGTGACCTCGAACACCGCGACCATCTCGATCGGCTGCGGCGTGAGCCCCGAGATCCGCTCGTGATCGAAGACCTTGTTGCCGAGCACGATCCGGCTCAGCAGCTCGGCCTTGAGCCCCGGCTGGTTGAACCGCTGGGTCGCGTAGAACTCGCGGAGCGCGGCCTTGCCGACGATCGACGGCTCGGTCGACGGCATCCGGTAGGTCTTCACCGAGTCGTGGAAGTGCGCCAGATAGCCCTCGAGGTCGTGGGCATTATAGGCCTCGAACTGGCCGTGCACGGGATCTACGGGACTTGCCATCTCAGCTCCTGTCGCCCTGCTTCCGGGCGATCACCATATACATCTGGCCGTGCAGGCCGGGCGAGATCGCGCGCGACGCGAGCTCGAGATCGACCAGGTGCGCGAGCTGGTTGGGGCCGAGTCGCTGCAGATCGAGCTCGTAGGTGATCGACTCCGGCATCAGGCCGATCGGCTTGATGTCCGCGACCTCGAACCCCTGGTCGCGATACAGCGCCTGCATCGCGCTCCGGGTCGGCGAGTTGCGGCGCATCTCTTCCATCTGCGCGTGCGAGTAGATCGACAGGAACGTCTGGTGCGCGCACTCGATGTCCCAGGTCGAGATGATCGAGATCCCGCCCGGCCGCAGGCAGCGGTGGATCTGGCCGAGCACGGTCCCGAGGTCGTCGATCGGGAAGTGCGCCGCGGTCCCCATCATGCACGTGATCAGATCGAAGCTCGCCGCGTCGAACGGCAGCGACCGCGCATCACCGACCCGGAACTCGGGGTTGCTCGCGTCGCCGCGCTTGCGCCGCGCGTAGGCGACCGCCTCGGGCTCGAGATCGAGGCCGTGGGCCGCGATCCCCATGTTGGCGAGGATCGTCGGGTAGCGCCCGGTCGCCGAGCCGATGTCGAGGCTGGTGCGGAACGGCCCGTAGCGCCGGATGGTGTCGAGCGCGTGGACCAGCTCGAGCGACTTCTTGGCCTCGTCCTCGGGGACCGAGCGGTCGTAGCGCATGTACGCGGCGACGTCGTAATCGAGCTGGGATTCCTGCCCGGCCGCGTCCTTCTCGAGCGCGTGCTCGGCGATCACGTTGAGGATCCGGCGGCGCTCCTCGGCGGTCACCGCGAGCTCCTTCGAGCGCGCGCGCAGGATCGGCCGCAGCGATTGATCGACGTCGAGCACCCGCGGCACGTCGGGGCCGAGCAGGCCGAGCAGCAGGCTGTCGTACCAGTCGCCGTCGGCGGCGACCGGCTTTGGCGCCGGCGTGGCGGTGAGCGTGGTCAGCCGCTCGAGCCGGCTGTAGACGTCGCGGTAGTCGGGGTTGAACGTGTAGACGACCTCGTAGTACTTGCGCGCGTCGGCGAGCCGGCCGTTGTCCTCGTAGGCGCGGGCCAGGCTGTACAGCGTGCGCTGCGACTCCTCGGTGGTCTGCTGCTCGCGCGCCCGGCGGAACGACGACTTGGCGGCCGACTCGAGGCCGGCCCGCGCGAACGCCTCGCCGGCCTTGGTCAGGCTCTGCAGCCGCAGATAATCCGCCTGGCCGGCGCGGATGTAGTACAGCGCGGCGTGCCGCCAGTCCTGCTGCGCTTCATAGAGCGCCGCGAGCAGGAAGTGGCTGCGCCGGTGGGTCGGAAATGCCGCGGTGTCCTCGCGCAACAGCCGCAGCGCGATCGCATTGGAGGTCTCGCGCCCGAGCCTGGGGATCCAGTCGGCGAGCCGGCGCACCGCGTAGTCGACCAGCCCGTACTTGCGGAACGCGGCGACCGCGGTCTCGACGCACGACACGACCTCGGCGCCGTCGACGTGATCGACCCGGGCCTCGAGCGAGCGCAGCTCCTGGATCGCCGCGTCGTTGGCGTGGTTGCGCACGGTGCGCAGGATGCCGTCCCCGGAGCCGACGACCAGCAGTGACGCATCGGACGACAGCGCCGTGGCCCAGACCTCGCCCTCGGTGTACAGCGACCACAGCGTCCTGCCGTCGGGGCTGGTGATGTACGTCCGGCCGTCGAACGAGCCGAACGCCGCGGTCCCGCTCGACGACACCGAGGCGCCGCAGATCGGGCGCTGCGACAGCACCTCGGTGTAGCGCAGCTCCTGGCGCTGCGGCCGCAGCACCATCGCGCGGCCATCGCGCAGCCCGACCACGCCCCACGCGCCGTCGCGCGACAGCGCGGTGTGGTAGGTCCCGGTCGCGCACTCGTGGCTCGCGACCACGGCCATCCGCTCGTCGAACAGGGTCACCGATCGATCGTAGGCGGCGGCGAGGATCTGCCGGCCGTCCGCCGAGATCGACGTGCCATAGACCCCGGCCTCGCCGAGCCGGACGCGCGAGACTTCCTTGAACGACGCGCCGTGCGCGGCCTCGAACAGGTAGACGAAGTTGTCCCAGCACCCGACGACCAGCCGCGCGCCGTCGTCGGACAGCGCCACGCTCCACACCGGCGCGTCGAGCGCGATCCGCCAGCGCTCCTCGCCGGTGCGGTCGAACACGAACACGGTCCCGCCGGACGGGTGCTTGGCCGCGGTGCCGACCGCGATGGTCGCGCCGTCGGCGGACAGCGCGACCGCCCAGGCCTCGCTGTTGACGGTGCGCCGCCAGCACAGCTCGCCCTCGCCGGAGAACAACGACACGCTGCAGTCCATGCACGCCGCGGCCACGAACGACGCGTTTGGCGTGGCGGCGACGCAGATCACCGCGGAGTCGAGATCTCGACTCCATACCTTGGCACATGGGGAATCCGGCCAGTGGTTCGGCGGCGCCGGGGTGAACGAGCTTGTACGATGAGCTGCGAGTTCTCCGGAGACAATACGGCTAGGTAGCATTGGCCCTCGAGGGTCAATCACGATAGCACCGGATTTCGTCGTCATCTCCAGCGCGAGATCGATCTCCGGTTACAGTTCTGGTAACGCATCACTCAGGTGACAAGCATGTTGTCGATCGCATCGAACGACGTGACGGCCGGGTGACGCGTGGCCGGCGGCAGTGACTCGCGACACACGAGCGTGGTCGATAGCCCCGCGGCGCGTGCGGCGTCGAGCTCCTCGACGACATCCGACAGAAACAGGATGGCGTGGCCCGGCGCGGCGATGTGCTGCGTGATTGTCGTATAGGAACCCGGCTCACGTTTTGCGCCAATTCGCGTGTCGAAATATCCCGCGAACACCGGAGTCAGATCGCCAACCTCGGAGTGTGCAAACAACAACTTCTGCGCCGCCACCGAGCCCGACGAATAGACGTACAGCGCGATCCCCATTGCATGCCATCGCCGCAGTGCGCTGCCGACTTCCGGATAGATGTGGCCGCGGTAGGCGCCGGCCGCGTAGCCATCGATCCACAGCAGGCCTTGAAGCTCTTTCAAGGGGGTTGCCTTGCGATCCTGGTCGATCCAGTCGATCAGAATACGAATCACGTGCTCGACGTCCGCGCCGGGCGTGCCGGCGAGCGCGCGGGCCTCGTCGAGCAAGCCCGCGACATCAGGTCGCGCCTGATGGGCCCGTACGAACTGGGGCAGGTGCCGGCGCGCATACGGAAACAGCACGTCGTGGACGAACGCGATCGACGACGTCGTGCCCTCGATGTCGGTGACGATCGCCTTCACGCGGGGTTCGCGAGCCCGGCCAGCGCGGCGTCGTGGGTCGGGAACCGGGTCGCGATCGAATCGCCGGTGAACTCCGCGACCCAGCCGGTCGGGTTGGTGAACAGCCGGATCGCGCAGAAGTACGGCGCGGTCCCCATGTCGAACCAGTGCGTGGTCCGCGCCGGCACGCTGATCAGATCGTTCTGCTCGCAGATCAGGTGGAACACCTGGCCGCCGGCGTGGAGGTAGAACGATCCCGCGCCCTCGACGAAGAACCGGACCTCGTCCTCGATGTGGATGTGCTCGTCGAGGAACTTGGCGCGCATCGCCGCGGTGTCGGGCGTGCCGCGCGCGATCCGCACCACGTCGGCGCTCTGGTAGCCGCGGTCCCGGCGCAGCGCGGCGACCTCGGCCGCGTAGGCCTCGAGGATCGCGTCCTGGGACGCACCGGGCGCGAGCACCCGGCCGGCGGGCCAGCGCTCGAACCGGACCCCGATCGTGGCGAGCCGCTCGGCGATCTGGCCGGCGTCGTGGATCGGGTCGGCGAGCGAGGCGGCGGCGGCCTCGGCGACGTCGTCGCGGTGGACATACAGCGTGGTCATGGGCGAGCTCCCTCCCGGTGGCAGCACAGCAAGAACTCGAGCGCTTCGAAGTGGCGGCGCGCCTCGGCGACCGACTCGCCCCAGGCGTAGGCGCCGTGGCCGGCGAGCAGGTAGCACACGGCATCCGGCAGCTGCGCGAGCCGGTCCGCGACCGCCGCCGCCAGCGCCGCCATGTCCTGATCGTTGGCGAAGATCGGGACCTCGACCACCGCCTGGTGGCTGGTCACGCCGCGGAACGCCTTGAGCAACTCGTAGCCCGACAGCACGAGCCGGCGCTCGGCGACGTGCGCCGCCGAGACCACGGTCGAGGCGAGCGAGTGGCCGTGGAGCACCGCGCCGGTCGCCGGCCGATCGCGGTAGAGCTGCAGGTGGAGCGCGGTCTCGGCCGACGTGCGCGCCGCGGCCGGCTCATCGAGCCCGTCGAGTCCGATGATCAGGATGTCTCCGTCCGCCAGCTCGCCCTTGTCGCAGCCCGACGCGGTGATCGCCACGTGGCTCGCCGACACCCGGCACGACAGGTTGCCCGACGTCGCCGGCAGGAAGTTGCGCGCCGACATCCAGCGCCCGACCGCCGCCAGCTCGTGCCGCGCGCGCGCGATGGCGCCTTGCATCCCCGGCGATGATAATCGATCGCCTCGCGAAACGCTCGGGCTATCCGGACCCCAGACGCGCTCGCAGGCGCGCGCGGGGCGGCGCCGCCACGGCAAGCGCGGCCGCGTGTGACGCCAGTGGCACCGGCCGGAGCCCGCAGGCTCGCGTCGGCGCTACCGCAGCTGCGGCGTGGCGAGCCCGGGCGGCAGGCGGAACGCGGCCTGCGCGGCCTCGCTGGTCGCCATGCCGGCGGGCACGCTGACCGCGAGCCCGAAGATCTCGAGGCACATCTCGTTGGTGGTCTGCTCGCCGAGCGAGATGTCGACCGGCTGCGGTGGCAGGTGGTTGTCGTTCAGCATGCGCTGGACGAACGGGTTGTCGAGCGTGTTGTTCCAGTGGCAGGTGATGTCGAGGGTGTCGCCGGCCGCGAGCGACGGCAGCTGGTCGAGCGGCGTGTCGTAGATGTACGTGCGCTGCCAGTCGAAGTTCCAGCCGCCGTTGGCGAGGCACTCGGTCTGCGGATCGGCGCCGCGCGCGGCGGTGCGCAGGATCTTGCCGGCGATGTGGGTACCGACCAGGTGCATGTGCGGGTTCACCGAGTAGAACCGCACGTCGGTCAGCCCGCCGAGGTCGGGCACCGTGCGCTGCATGTGCTCGGTGTGATCGGCGCGGTTGCGCGGGATCATGAACTGCGGCGCACCGGTGTCGTCGGGATCGGGCATCAGGTTCGGCGCCGCCGCCTCGTTGCCGAACGCGGTGATGAAGTACATCTTCTTCGGCACGATCTGCGACAGCCGCAGATCGATCGCCGTGGTGTCGGGGTCGTTGACCACGCCGGCGGGGTGATAGTGGATCTGCATCATGATCTTCGCGCCGGCGACGATCGGGACCGCGAGGTCGGTCGGGGTCTGCATCGGCTGGTTGCCCGGCGTCCAAATGCTGACCACGAACTGGTTCGGCGTCGCCATGCCGTCGCAATCGAACGGCTGGCCGATCGGGTGCTGGGTCAGCAGCGCGTCGCCGGGCTGGACCTCGCTGAGCACGACATGGTGGACGACCTTGGGGTTGCCGGGCCGGACCTGCAGGCCGTTCATCCACGCGAGCTGGGTGTTGCCGGGGTCGAGCAGGAAGCAGGTGAACTGATCGCGATCGCCCTGCGCCACGAACGGCGCGGCGGGCTGGATCGTCCGCGTGATGTTGGGCAGCGCGGTGCTCGCCGGCGTGCCGAGGTCCTGCTCGACGCCGAGCGCGTAGCCGTCGGTGACCCAGTCGTGGAGCTTCTGCTTCTCGTCGGCCGACAGCCGCGGATCATCGACCCAGTTGAACCGCGGCGTGCAGTCGGCCTCCTCGCGGGCGTCGAACGGCGGCATCGTACCGGCGTCGACCTGGGCGAGCGCGCGCATCGCGTTCTCGCGCGCGGCGTCGGGGTCGGTCAGCGAGAACGGCGCGATCCCGCCGTCCTGATGACACGACATGCAGTGCTTGGTCAGGATCGGGCCGACGTCCTGGTACCAGGTCGCGCGCGGCG
Organism: Kofleriaceae bacterium; assembly: GCA_036271215.1. GTDB lineage: Bacteria > Myxococcota_A > Polyangia > Haliangiales > Haliangiaceae > JABFXX01. The sequence continues at coordinate 11,646 of DATBBB010000088.1, forward strand.
CGGCGGTCTGGGTGGTGTCGGGCGCGGGCTCGGCGGTGTCGGTGCCGCAGCCGGTCAGCGCGATCGCGACCGACGCGGCGACCACACCGAGCGACGCGAGCAGGGCAGAGGAGTGCATGCGGCCCTGCCGAGCAACTCGCGTACCGCGCCGGATCGCGGCGGGGCATGGCCAGAACGTGGCCAGATCGTGGCGATCGGCGTTGCTGGGATGGTTGATTTCGCCACGCAGTAGGAAATTGCTACAGCGCCCATGCTCGCGCTGGCGCGCCGGATCAGGTCAGTTGCACGCACCGCTCTGGCATACGCAGGCGCCGGCGCACTCGTCGATGATCTGGCCGCTGGCGAAGAACTCCTTGATCTGGCGGCGGGTCGCGGGCTGCTTGCGGGTCAGGTTGTGCATCCCCAGGTTGGCCGCCGCGACGTTGGCGACCGGCGGCGGCGGCGCACCGCCGTCCATGATCACCATCGCGCTGCTGCCCGCGGCCAGCGGGCTCGGCTGCGCCATGAGGCCCCACGGCGTGGTCGGCGTCGGCCCCAGGATCGGGATCCCCATCGTGCGCGCCAGCCAGTACGAGCCGAGGTTAGGCACCTGCTCGTCGCCGAGCGCGATCTGCACCAGGATCTGCTTGGCCGGCACGCCGGTCGCGGTGCCGGCGAGCACGCTGTTCGCGACGCCCGAGCCCTCGGTCTTGTCCCACCGCATCTGGAACAGGCTGACCGCGAGCTCCATGTCGAGCGGGTCGCTGTAGCCGTTCGACAGGATCGTCTTGTACGTGTTCCAGTCCGCCGAGCGCTCGAGCAGGGTCGAGTAGTTCGCCGCGGCCACCCCGAGCACGCCGCGGGTCATCGTCGGCTCGTACGCCATCACCGTCGTGCCCATCACGCCGCCCTGCGACAGCCCGTAGTACGCGACCTGGGTCGGATCGACCAGCGACTTGCCGCTGTCGACGAAGATCGTGGTCGCGAACGTCGTCCGCATCGCCTGGACCAGCGCGATGTGGTTGACCATGCCCTGCTCGATCACCTCCATCACCTCGTCGGCGCGATCGATCTGGGTCAGCGCGCGCGCGACCGCGCCGAGATCGAGGAACGACATGCCGCGCATGTCGGTGCCGATCAGCACCGCGCACAGCTCGGCCGCGGTGGTCTGCTGCACGCTGCCGGCGGTCTCGTCGGAGCTGCCGAGCAGGCCGTGGCCGTAGATCACCATCGGCACCGGCGCCGGCGCGCCGTACGCGCACGCGGGGACGATCGCGGTGAACGGGATCGAATAGAACCCTTGCAGCGCGGGCAGGCCGTCGGCGTCGCGCGCGATCTTGGTGCCCGGCATCGCGGCGCCGCCCTGGGTCAGGAACAGCGGTGCGTCGAGCGTGCCGGTCAGCTTGCGCTTGATGACGCTGCCGTCGTCGACCGGCGCGTCGCTGGTCAGCTGGATCGTGAACGCGTGGCCGGCGAGCGCGGCGACCGCGCGGTCGCGCGCGGCGATCATGTCGCGGTGGATGAAGTCGTCGGACGCCACGGTGAAGTCCCACGCCACCACGAGCTCGTCGGCGGGGAACCCGGCGGTGTCGAGCGCGGTCAGGACGTCGGCGAACCGCGGCCGCATCGCCTCGAGCAGCGCGTGATCGGTGTTGCGGTGGTCGCGCAGCGCGGCGAACCCGGGCGGGACCGCGAGCTCGGAGCCGTCCCTGGCGTGGACCCGGCGGGTGATCGCGACCGCGTAGCGGTGGCCGCCGATCAGCCGCGCGGCCGGCCGCAGCAGCAGCGCCTGCGAGTCGGGCTGGTCGGCAGCCTGGGCGTCGAGCTCGGCGAAGTGCGCGACCCGCGTGCCGGTGGTCATGTCGAGGATCACCGTGGGGCTGTCGGCGGCGAGCGACAGATCGAAGTTGTCCTGCGGCGGCAGGCCATCGGGCGACACGCCGCCCTTCCACACCATCACCATCGGGGCCGCGGGCGAGAACCCATCGGCGGTGTTCCAGCCCGCCGGATCGCCGGCGACGCCGTCGGCGTTGGCCGGCAGCGTGCCCTCGGGGATCGCGAGCCGGCGGCCGGTCGCCGACGCCGCGTCGTCGATCTCGAACGCCGAGCTCGGCCACGGCGTCATGCAGTGGTTGTCGCCGAGCGGGTTGCACTGCGGCTCGGCGGGCAGGCTGGTGTCGCTGCTGCACGCGGCCAGCGCGCCGAGCGCGAGCCACACCGCCAGTGCAGCCACCCCGGAGGTGAGCGAGGTGAGCGAGCCGAGCGAGCTGAGCGAGCCGAGCGAGCCGAGCGAGCCAAGCGAGCCGAGGGCAATGGCGGCGGATCGATGGTCCCTCATTCGGTCACGCTACACCGATGAGACTCGGCTCGACAAATGGGCGTTCACTCGAGCGGCGCGCTATAACCGCCGCGTGCGCTCTGTGATCGTGCCCGAAATCGTGATCGCCGTGATCGTCGCGGCGGTCGCTGGGTTGCTCGGCGTGGCCTGTGGGCCGCCGGCCGACCCGAAACACCCGAGCCCGCCGCCGGTGACCGGCGCGGTGAAGCCGGGGCCTGCGACCAGGCCGTCCCCCGCGCCGCCGATCCCTCACGGCGCACCGCCGGCGGTGGCGGTGACCCTGCCGTCGATCGGCTGTCCGTCGCCGACCTGTGCATTCCACGCCGGGGCCGGGGCGTACTTCACGTGCCTCGCGGGCGGCGCGGGCGCGTGCTTCCACTTCGGTGCGCCGTGCGCGCCGCCGGACGCGTGCATGTACGATCCCACCGATCGGCGCTACAAGCAGTGTGCGCGTCCGAGTGAAGGAATGTGTACGCAGTGGGGCGCGGTGTGTGCGCCGGCCTCGAAGTGCATGTTCGACCCGGCCGACGGGCTGCATCGCCAGTGCGACGAGATCGCGGGCGGCGGCTGCAAGCGGTTCGGCGCGCTCTGCGCGCCCTGACTACGGCGCGGCGGCATCGTCGCCATGGACCGGCGGGGCCGGCGCAACGGAGAGCGCCATCGTGATCTCGATCGTCGACGGTCCGGCGCCCGGCGTGTCCTTCGGAGCGTGGACGTTCATCGCGGTGGTGAACGACGACGTCGCCGAGACCTGCGGCGAGTAGTGCGCGAGATCGACCGCGCCCTTGGCCTCGGCGCGGCCGCGCGTGTCGGTGACGTCGACCTGGAGCCCGTCCTGCTCGAGGGTCTGCGGCGCGCCGCTCGAGCTCGACGCGGCGGTGTACGTCAGCATCGTGCCGGTCCGCGAGGTCAGCGTGTAGGTGGTCTCGGCCACCGCGCGGATCCCGCCTTCGGGCAACGTCCGGCGCTCGCGCCAGCGCGCGGTGGCGCCGACCGGCTCGGCGGGCAGCCGCATCGCCGCCAGCTCGAGGCTGTGGGTCAGCGACTCGAGCCGGGTCCGGACCGCGTCGGTCAGGTGGGCGGTGTCGAGCTGCGCGCCGGACAGCTGGCCGTCCGGTGCGAGGAGCTCGTGCAGCGTGATGCCGCGCATCGCCAGCACCTCGTGGCGGAACAGCTCGCTGGCGGCGCGGCCGGGCCGGGGCCGCACGCTGGTCCGCGTGACCGTGAGCGCGAGCTTGGCGGTGCCGTCGGCGGCGACGCCCTCGACGGTGGTCTCGAGATCGAACACCAGGGTCGGGACCGGATCGCTCTTGCCGTCGGTCTTGGCGTCGAAGTCCCAGACCAGCTCGCTCGTGGTCTTGTCGCCCTTGGTCAGGTGGTAGCGCAGCGCCTCGAGCGGCGCGGTGCCGGGCTGGAGCAAGCTCACGCCGTCGTGCGGGGCGCCAGGCGTCGTCGTCGTCGTCGTCGTCGTTGGGGCGGGGACGGGTGGTACGTCCTCTGGCTTGGCCTTGCAGCCGGCGAGGCTCCCGATCAGGACGATCAGGTTGATCACACGGATCAGGCCGCCGATCTCGGTCGCGAGCGTGAGGACAACACGACGCATCGTCCGGAGCGTGTCCCAACCGCTGAGGATCTGCCAGAAAAATACAACTGTGGCGGCATGTACGTCTTCGCTTGACGAAACTGGAATTGAAAAGCATTATCAATGTCGAAGCCGTGCTGGTCTGCATCTGTCATCCCACCTCGGAGCGCGACCTCGATTCTGTGATCGACGATGGTGCGCGCACCGTCCAGGAGATCGGCCAGCGCTGCGGCGCGGGAACCGGCTGCGGTGCCTGCGTGGATGAGCTGCGCGATCGGCTGGTCAGCCGAGGAGCGAATGGTTGCCCGCGCGATTGTGCCTCCGATCTCGTGTCGTTAAGGTCGGCTCGCTAACCATCGCGCCGTTCCGGCGCAGCGAGGAGTTCCGATGAAGGGCAACGACGAGGTGCTCACGCTCCTCAACAATCTGCTCACGAACGAGCTGACGGCGATCAACCAGTACTTCATCCACGCGAAGATGTGTGAGAACTGGGGCTTCGAGCGCCTGGCACACAAGATCCGCGACGAGTCGATCGACGAGATGAAGCACGCGGATCAGGTGATCAGCCGGATCCTGTTCCTCGAGGGCGTGCCGAACCTGCAGCGCTACCACAAGCTCCACGTCGGCGAGACCGTCAAGGAGCAGTTCGAGAGCGACCTGCAGCTCGAGTACGCGGCGATCGCGTTCTTGAACCAGGGCATCGAAGCCGCGCGCAGGGTCGCCGACAACGCGACCGAAGATCTGTTCACCCGGATCCTGGTCGGCGAAGAGGATCACACCGACTGGCTCGAGACCCAGCTCGAGCTGATCCGCCAGGTCGGCGAGCAGAACTACCTGTCGCAGCAGATCAAGAAGTAGACGCGATCACTGCGTGATGATGCCGTGGGCGCGGCACGCGGCGACCAGCCGGGTGTGCATCGCGGAGAAGCCTTGCACGGCGCGCAGGTCGATCTGCGCGGCCTCCTGATCGTTGCGGGCCTCGCACTGCACGAGGCCGTGGATCAAGCGCGCGCTGGCGCGCTGCCGCGGCCCTGCCGTCGAGTTGATCACCGTGGTGGCCAGCCGCTCGGCCTGATCGTAGTCGTGGTGGTCGATCGCGGTCTGAGCCTGCTGGAGCTTGTCTGCGATCTCCGGGTCGCCGCCGCTGTCCTGCCCGGCGGATGCCGGTGTGTGGGGCACTGCGGGCGGGTGCGGCTCGTGGACCTTGGACTTGCCAGCCTTGGGATCGGCAGCCTTGGGATCGGCAGCCTTGGGATCGGCGGCCTTGGGATCGGCGGCCTTGGGATCAGCAGCCTTGGGATCGGCAGCCTTCATGTCGCCAGCGGTCGTGTCGGGCGGCTTCGCCGTGCCGGGGTCCGGCGCCAGTGGATCGGTGTGCCTGGCGGCCTTGGGATCGGTCGCCTTGGGATCGGTCGCCTTGGGATCGACCGCAGGCGGTGCCGTGCCCTGATGCTGCGCCGGGTCGTCGATCCGGGCTTGCTGCGTCGGATCCGGCGGCGGCTTGCGGGTCGCGACGTACACCGCGCCGGCGGCGACCGCGCTGGCGGCGACGATCGCGATCGCGGCGATCGCGGCGATCGGGCGGCGGCGGGGCGGCGCCCCGCGCAGATCGACGGTCGGCATCGGCGCACCGAAGCCCGCGGGGGCGCCGGGGTACGGGCCGCTCGCCGTGCTCGCCGGGATCCGCGCGTTCGCCGTGCCCTGCGCGATCGGCCCGACCGATGGTCCGACCGATGATCCGATCGACGTGCCCGGCTGGCTCGCGTGCACGGGCGGCATCGTCGCGAGCATCGGGCCGACCGGCACGACGTCGCCACCGGCGGCCGAGCCCATCGTCTGCGCGAACGCCTCGCGGGTGGCGACCCGGCGCGATGCATGGGTCGAATCGCCGGTGGTGGCGGCTGCGGCGAGCACGGGGGCGAGCGATTGGCCGCGCGTCACCGTCAGCGGCTGCCCGGTGATCGCCTCGACGAACGCGACGACGTTGGGGAACCGGTCGTCCGACAGCTTGGCCATCGCGCGCTCGACCGCGGCGATCATCGCCGGATCGGCGCCGGGGGCGAGCCGGCCGAGCGGCACCGGCTGCTCGTAGACGACCTTGTACACGACCTCGGGGATCGAGGCCCCGGAGAACGCCGGCTGGCCCGACAACATTTCATACACGATCGAGCCGAACGCGAATTCGTCGGTGCGCTCGTCGACCAGTGCGTGCTGGCCGGTCGCCTGCTCGGGCGCCATGTACTGCGGCGTGCCGAGCAAGGCCGAGTCCTGGGTCTTCACGGTCTGCGAACCGCGGATCTTGGAGATCCCGAAGTCGAGCACTTTTGCGATCTCGACCATGCGGCCGTCGACCTCGGTCGGGACCAGGAAGATGTTCTGCGGCTTGAGGTCGCGGTGGACGATGCCGGCGCGGTGCGCGGCGGCGAGCGCCGAGCCGATCTGGCGCACGATCGACACCATCTGGTCGAGCGGGACCGGGCCGCGCGCGATCAGCTGGGCGAGGGTCTCGCCCTGGAGGTAGTCGAGCACGAGGTACGGCATGCCGTCGGGCGCGACGTTGTAGTCGATCACGCCGACGATGTTGGGATGATTGAGCTTCGCGGCGATCTCGGCCTCGCGCTTGAAGCGCGCGACGATGTCCGCGTCATCGATCTCGACGTGGAGAATTTTGATCGCGACCTGCTTGCCGGCGAGCCGGTTGTGGCTCGCGAGGAACACCGCGCCCATCCCACCGCGGCCGAGCAGCGCCTCCAGCGTGTATGTATCGGCGATCACCGACCCGACGTCGACGACCGCCCGGCCGGGTGAATTCGCCATTGCCAGGAGCGTATAATGAGACACCGATGCATGCACGAGGTTGGGCTCGAACCGTCTTAATCCCTGGCGTTCTGCTCGCCGTGGCGTCCGTCGCCGTGGCCGATCCGGCGCCCAAACCAGTCGAGATCAAGGATCTCCGGGCCAAGGCGGTCGTCCTGACCGACCCACACGGCGGCGTCTACGTCGTGTTTCGCACCGAGAACCCGAAGGTATTCTTCGGGCCCGACGCCAAGACCCTGTTCGAGCAGAACATCGTCGGCAGCGGCAGCGACGGCGACAGCTGGGAGTTCAGCACCTGGGCGCCGCGCGTGGCGGATGGCTCGCACCTGGGCTCGGTCGAGCTCAAGAAAGACGGCACCTACGAGAAGTCGTGCCGCGGCAAGGATGACCTCAAGCTGACCGAGCTGAGCGGCGACCGCGCCAAGGCGATCCTCGACAAGGCCGCGTTCATGACCTCGGCGGTGGTCCGCGTGCCGCACCTGCTCGCGCGCGACGACAGCGGCGTCTACTACTACGTCGATCGGATCGCGAAGATCTACGGCGGCAAGGGCTACCGCGTGTTCGTCGGCCGCAAGGGCGCGCTCAAGCAGCTGCCGCTGACCGACGTGGCGAGCGATAGCGCCGGCGACGTGTTCTCGACCAAGACCGGCGACCTGCGGCTGGTCCGCGACAGCGGGTCGACGACGTGGGTCAAGGGCGAGAAGCGCACCCAGCTGGTGTTCCTCGACACCGACGAGAACTTGACCGTGATCTACAAGGACCTCGGGCTCTACACGTTCCTCGGCACGATCTGCGACAACATCTAGCAGGCTGCTGAAAGCAGCAGCCTGCCGGGTCACTGTACCGACTTGCCGACTGGAAGATCTGTCGATTGAAGCCACCCGGGCCCGGTGGCGTCCTCGTGTTTTCGATCGCTTGGGCGACGTTCCTGCGTCGGTCGGCGCTTTGGTCGACAAATCTTGGAGTCGGCGACCCGGGGTTTCTCAGCAGCCTGGGTTCTCAGCAGCCTGCTGGCGCCAAGCGCGAGCAGGCGGGCGCGGTATATCGTGCCGGCATGAAGCTGCAAGGAAGCGTTGCGCTGGTTACCGGAGGGGCCTCGGGCCTCGGTGCTGCCACGGCTCGCCGGCTCGCGGAGGGCGGCGCCCGGGTCCTGGTCGTCGACCGCGATGAGGCGCGCGGTGCGCCGCTCGCGCAGGAGATCGGCGGCGCGTTCGCCAGGGCCGACGTCACCGATGCTGCCCAGGTCGAGGCCGCGGTCGCGGCGGCCGGCGAGCTCGGCACGCTGCGGATCGCGGTGTCGTGCGCCGGCGTCGGGTTCGTGTCGCGCACCGTCGATCGCGCGGGCAAGCCGCACGACCTCGACGCGTTCAAGACCGTGATCGGCGTCAACCTGATCGGCACGTTCAACGTGCTGCGGCTCGCGGCGGTGGCGATCGCGAAAGCCGAGCCGCTCGAGCACGGTGAGCGCGGTGTGATCATCAACACCGCGTCGGTGGCGGCGTTCGATGGCCAGATCGGCCAGATCGCCTACGCGGCGTCCAAGGCGGGCGTCGCCGGGATGACCTTGCCGGCCGCGCGCGACCTCGCGCCGGTCGGGATCCGCGTGATGACGATCGCCCCCGGCATCTTCGACACGCCGATGCTGGGCGCGCTCAAGGACGATCGCCGCGCGGCGCTCGCGGCGGATGTCGTGTTCCCCAAGCGGCTCGGTGATCCGGCCGAGTACGGCGCGCTGGTCGTCGCGATCGTCGAGACCGGCTACCTGAACGGCGAGACGATCCGGCTCGACGGCAGCCTGCGCATGCCACCGAAGTAGCCATCGAAGCAGCCATCGACGTAGCCGCCGGCTAACTGTTGCGCTTGTCGTCGCGCGGGCACGCGCCGCCGGCCTGGCCCGCGGCCTTGGGGCACAGCCCGTACAGCTCGTGGCGGTGGCGCAGCACGGTGAAGCCGCCGAGCCGGGCCGCGATCTTGTCCTGCAGGCGCTCGATCTCGTCGTCCTCGAACTCGAGGATCAGGCCACACTTGACGCAGATCAGGTGATCGTGGTGATCGCCGACGACCTCGTAGCGCGCCTGGCCGTCGCCGAACTGGCGCTCGACCGCGAGGCCGCTGTCGACCAGGAGCTTGAGCGTGCGGTAGACCGTGGCGTAGCCGACCTTGGGGTGGCGCTTGCGGACCTTGACCAGCAGCTCGTCGATCGAGACGTGCTCGCGGGTGCGCAGGAACTGCTCGACGATCGCCTCGCGCTGCTCGGTGACGTTGAGCCGGTGGTCCTGGACATAAGTCCGCCAGCGCTCCCTGAGCTCGCCGGTGTCATCCGGCTTGAATTCCGAGCGCTCGGCCATCGCGCTGTCAGCTTCCCCGCAAGCAGGCGGGTCGTCAAGCGATCCCGGCCGGGTGACTTTTCATTTCGCGTTCGCTATGGTGCGCGCGATGGCGGACGCCGGTGCTCCCGAGCTCGGGTTCGATCAGATCCTTGCGCGCCTGCGTGAGGTCGTCATGCGGCTCGAGTCCGGCGAGCTGTCGCTCGAGCAGTCGCTCGTGATCTACGAAGAAGGGGTACAGCTCGCGCGGCGCGGCCAGCAGCAGCTCGCGAGCGCGGAGAAGCGCGTCGAGATCCTGGTGAGCACGGCGGGCGGCGTCGAGATCGCGCCGTTCGAGGAGCCCGGCCCGCCGGGCTCCGGTAGCGCCGGGCCCAGCGACAAGCCGGCCGTGTCGATCTCGGATTAGGCTCGGATCAGGCTCTGATCGATCTCGGATTGCGCCAGATTAAGGCCGCCGGCGTCGGAAGCCGAGCTCGGCGCGGCGCGCTAGGATGCCGCCGTGGCTACCGATGGATCGTCTCCGCTCACGCAACATGCGACGCTCGCACCGTCGAGCGCACCGCCCGCGCTGGCTGGCTTCCTCGACGAGGTCCGGCGCTGGATCGACGCCGAGCTCGCTCGCCGGCTCGCGCCGCCCGCCGAGGATCCGGGCCGGCTGATCGAGGCGATGCACTACGCGGCCACCGGGCCGGGCAAGCGGCTGCGGCCGTGCGTGGTGGTCGCCGCGGCCGAGGCGTGCGGCGGCAGCCGCGTGGTGGCGCTGCCGGTGGCGGTCGCGATCGAGATGATGCACGCGTACACCCTGGTCCACGACGACCTGCCGGCGATGGACGACGACGACACCCGGCGCGGCCGGCCGACCGTGCACATCGCGTTCGGCGAGGCGATCGCGCTGCTCGCCGGCGACGGCCTCCTGACCGAGGCGTTCGGCGCGCTCGCCGTGCTCGGGCCGCGCGCGGGCGACGCGGTCCGCGTGCTCGCCCAGCGCACCGGCTCGCGCGAGCTGCTCGCCGGCCAGGCGATCGATCTGACCACGCCGCCCGAGGCGCTGCGCGAGATCGCCGCGGTCGAGCGCCTGCACGCCGCGAAGACCGGCGCGCTGTTCGCCGCCGCCGCCGAGCTCGGCGCGATCGCCGCCGGCGCCGCCCCCGCGGTCTGCGCCCGGCTCGGCCGCTACGGCATGGCGATCGGGATCGCGTTCCAGCACGCCGACGACCGCGACGACGCCGAGCTGACCGAGCTCGCCGAGGTCGCCGCGGCTCGGATGCGCACGCTGTGCGACGAGGCCCAGGGGATCGCCCGGGAGCTGGGGCCGCGCGGGGCCACGCTCGAGGCGATCGCCGCCTGGATCGCCGGTCGGGCGTGAAATTTGTCCTCGGGGATCGGCGTTGCTACGGTCGTCCGATGCGGCGCCTGGCTCTCTCGATCCTGGTCCCCGTGGCGTGCCTCGCGGCGTGCTCGGGCGACGATACGCACAAGCAAACCATGCCGCACCCCGGCGGGGTCGCGGCACCGCCGCCGGGCGATGCCCACCCCGCGGTCGATGCCGGCGCGCCGCCCGGGCCCACGCCGCTGACCGAGGCGATGGCCGCGCCGTACTGGACCACGCCCGGCGAGCTCGCGGCGGCCCAGCAGTTCGCGCTCGAGAGCTGGGCGCCCGCCGAGGCCGGGTTCGAGGCCGCGCTCGCCGCCGCGCACGACGACGACCGCAGGGGCCACCTGCGGCTGATGATCGGGCTCGCCGCCGCCCAGCTCGGCGAGTGGGACAAGGCGACCGAGAATCTGCTGTTCGCCCACGAGCACGTACCGCTCTTGGCCGACTTCACCGCGTACCACGCGGCCAACGCGGCGTACTTCGCGCACAAGCCCGAGATCGCCAAGGCGCTGGCCCAGACCGTCGCGGCCGATTCGATCGTCGGGTACGACGCCGAGATGCTGGTCGGAGATGTCCTGCGCGACGAGGCCAACTGGCCGGCGGCCGCGGCGCACTACGAGGATTACCTGAAGCGCCGGCCGCACGGGCCGCGGCGCTCCGAGGCGCGGTTCCACCGGGCCGAGGCGATGGAGCACACCGGCCAGCCGGCGGCCGACGCGATCGCGCTGTACCGCCAGATCGCGATCGACGATCCGCTGTCGTCGTGGGCGACCCGCGGCCACGACCGGATCGTCGCGCTCGCCGCCGCCAACCAGCTCGATGCCGACAAGCTGCTCGCCGAGACCGCCGGCGAGCACATCGCGCGCGGCAAGGAGCTGTTCGATGCGATGCGCAACCAGGACTCGGAGCTCGCGTTCGACGACGCGCTGAAGGATCCCAAGATCTCGGCGGCCGATAAGTGCGTCGCCGCGTACCACAAGGCGCAGAGCCGGTTCAAGGCGCGCGATCGCAAGGGCGCGTCGACGATGTTCGACGAGGCCGCCGCGGCGTGCCAGGCCGCCAGGAACACCGACCTCGAGATCAAGAGCAACTACCAGGCCGGCCGGTCGTACTCGTTCACCGGCGAGCACGACGTCGCGATCAAGCGCTACCAGGCCGCCGAGGCGATCGATCCCAAGCACAGCTACGCCGACGACGCGCTGCTGCGCGAGGCCGAGGAGTGGACCTCGCTCGGCGATGGCAAGCAGACCGAGGCCGTGCTGGCGTCGCTGCCCGTGAAGTTTCCGACCGGCGACAACATCGCCGAGGCGATGTGGCGGCTCGGCTGGCACGCGTGGCGCGACAAGAAGTACGCCGACGCGATCAAGTGGTGGCAGCAGCAGGTCGCGCTGGTGCCGCGCGACGACAACTACTACGGCGAGGGCGAGGCCCAGTACTGGCTCGGCCGCGCCTACGCCGCGCAGGGCAAGCCGAAGGACGCGATCGCGTCGTGGCAGGCCACGGTCAAGGTCGCGCCGGCGGCGTACTATGCGCTGCTCGCGCTCAACCGGCTGCGCGAGACCGATCCCAGGGCCTACGCCGCGACCGTCGCCGAGATCTCGGCCGATCCCAAGGGCTACGATCCGAAGGCGCCGGCGTTCACGTTCACGCCGCGCGTCGAGTGGGGCGCGCCGGGGTTCCTGCGCGCGATCGAGCTCCTGCGCATGGGGCTCGGCGTGCCGGCCGAGCGCGAGCTCAAGAAGCTGGGGCTCACCGCGCCGGGCGACAAGAAGCGGGTCGACGACCCGGACAAGATCGAGAAGCTGTGGGCGATCGCCTATCTCTACGACCGCGCCGGGCGCTACGCGACGTCGATCTGGCCGACCCGCTGGCACGTCCTCGGCTACCGGACCCAGTGGCCGGTCGGCGCCAACCGCGCGCGCTGGCTGATCGCGTACCCGAAAGGCTACTGGGAGCTCCTGACCCGCCACGCCGCGCTCAACAAGGTGCCGATCGCGATGCAGATCGCGATCGTCCGCGAGGAGAGCGGGTTCGATCCGCTCGACGAGAGCTACGCCAACGCGATCGGCCTGACCCAGATGATCCCGCCGACCGCCAAGGACTTCGCCAAGGGCACCGGGATCGATCCGACGCGCGAGAACCTGCGCGATCCGGAGAAGAACGTGACGATCGGCAGCCGGTTCCTCGGCTCGCTGGTCAAGACCTGGGACGGCTTCACCCTGCTGGTCCCGCCGTCGTACAACGCCGGCCCGGCCGGCGTGCGCAAGATGCTGCGGGTGCGCGGCACGTGGGAAGCCGACGAGTTCGTCGAGGGCATCGTCGACGACCAGGCGCGCAACTACACCAAGCGCGTGCTCGGCACGTTCTTCACGTACACCTGGCTGTACGACCACGAGGTGCCGGTGATCCCCAACACGATCCCCAAGGCGCTGCTCCCCAGGACCTAGCGCGAGCTTGCGAGCGCGTCCGGGTCCGTATCGCCGAGCGTTTCGCGAGCGCTGGGCCCTCGGCGATCAGCGGACGTGCGTCGAGATCAGGAACATCACGCGGAGCAGCTGGAGCGCGACCAGCACGTCGAGCAGCAGCGCGACGGCCGCGGCGGTCATGACCCAGAACCGCGCGCCGCGCGAGATGTGCTTGGTGTAGCGCTGGTCGTTGGGGTTCCAGAACGAGCCCAGCGCGTAGAACGCCGAGACCACGGACAGGATCGTGCACAGCAAGAACGGGTTGAACACGAAGCTGGCGATCGCGAACCCGAACGACGCGAACCCGGTGCTGCGGATGGTGTTGGCGGCGCGCTTGTCGGTCTCGACGAGGTCGGCCTTGGCCGAGCACGCCGCGCAGACGATCTGGGCGTCGGTCGTGTAGAGGATATCGGCCTGGGCCAGCGCGACACCGCATCCGCTGCATGGTTGCATGGTCTTATTGATGTGCGCGGATCGCGCGCCAGATGCAAGCCAGAGTTGCCTGGAGCTGCCTAGAGTTGTTTGATGCGATCGATCTCGGCGTTCTCCGAGATCGGCAGGAAGTGCACGAGGCAGCGGCCGGGCTCGCTCGGCAGCAGCGCCGCCGCCCACAGGAACGAGTTCTTCCAGTACGCGCGGGTCGACTTGTTCTCGATCGGCGGGCCGAACGCCGAGCGCATCCACTGCTCGACCTCGTCCTCGTGACAGCCGCGGACCTTGAGCTGGAGCTCGATCAGCGGCGCGGTCGGCTCGGCGCCGAGGAAGTAGAGGTCGACCTCGGCGGTGCTCTTGGCGATCTTGAACGGCGGCAGGGCGAAGCACCACGTGCCCTTGCGGCCGTCGTTGAGATCGGTCGGCTGGCAGATCCCGCCGGTGGCGTCGTGCAGCGTGGTGTGGCCGAACCGCCACTTGCCGACGCCGGCGAACTCGGGCTCCTTGTGGTCGCACGCGCCGGTCAGCGCCAGCCCGGTCGCGGCGATCGCGGCGACCGCGGTCGTCATAAACGTCGGGGACGTCGGGGACGTCGGGGACGTCGGGCCGCGGGTCACGGCACCACCTCGCCGCGGATCGTCACCGCCACGTTGACCTCGTCCTCGACCTTGAACATCAGGAACCGGGGCGCCGACAGCCCCAGCGTGCGGATGTCGAGCTCGAACGTCGCCGTCGCGGACACCGTCATGGCATCGAGCGTACCGCGTCCTTCGAGCGCGAGCCCGACCTGTTTGCCGCGCCAGCCGAGCACGCCGTCGGCGGTCGCGGTGAACGACGCGCGGTCGCGCACGACGTGCTCGAGGCCGCGCAGCTCGAAGCTCGCCGCGGGGTGCGCCGCCAGATCGAAGTCCTTGCGCAGCTTGCGGTTCTTCAGGAAGTCGCCGGCGTCGAACGCGGTCATGTCGACGGTGAACCGCGCGGTCGCCCCGGCGGTCGCCAGGGTCTCGGGGTCGGCGGTGATCTCGCCCGTGATCCGGTTCCACACCGTGGTCGTGTCGTGGACGCGGGACCGCGCCTGGACGGTCAAGGTACCGGCGGTGACGCGGTAGCGCATGGCGGCATCGTAGCGCCGGTAGCGCCCCGGTGGCATCGCGGCGCGAGTCAGCGCGCGGGTCAGGCGGCTACGCCTGCAGGCACTGCAGGAGCAGGGTCGTGACGTTGTCGGTGCCGCCGTTGCGGTTCGCGGCGTCGACCAGCTCGGCGACCGCGCGCTCGAGGCTCTTGGCGTTCGAGGCGATCTGCCCGATCTGGTTGTCGACCACCATGCCGGACAGCCCGTCCGAGCACAGGATGTAGACGTCGCCGCTCTTGATCTGGTGGCTGCGGATGTCGACCTGAACGGTCTCGCGCATGCCGAGCGCACGCGTGATCACGTTCTTGTGGGGGAAGTTGCGCTCTTCCTCCTCGGTCATGTCCGGCTTGGCTTCCTTGTAGTCCTCGAGCAGCGAGTGGTCGCGCGTCAGCTGCGAGATCCCGCCCTCGCGGACCCGGTAGACCCGCGAGTCCCCGACGTGGCCGACATAGATCTTGTCGCCCGACACCAGGGTCGAGACGATCGTCGTGCCCATGCCCTTGTAGCGAAGGTCGCGGTTCGAGGTCTCGAAGATCCGGAGGTTGGCGAGCTTGATGCCGCACACCAGCCGGTTCTCGATGTAGGACAGCGAGCGGTCCATCTTGTAGGGCCACGTCGCGTCTTCGTCCTCGCGGGTGCGCTGGTAGAACTCGCCGATCGTCTCGGCGGCCATCTTCGAAGCGACCTCGCCGGAGGCATGGCCACCCATGCCGTCGGCGACGAGGAACAGCTGCTCGTCTTCGATCAACGAGAAATAGTCCTCGTTGTGGGTCCGCTTCATGCCCACGTCTGTCTTGGCGGCGTAGCGGATCTTCATCAGGGTCCTGCGGAGCCAAAGGCCTCCGCGTGGGCGAAATGATAGGCAGCGCGTCGGCGGCGCGTCAACCGCGTGGCGTTGTATCCGCCCAGTCCTCGCGGTCGCGCTATGGTCTTCGCGCATGCGCGCCGAGATCTTGACGATCGGGGATGAGCTGTGCCGTGGCGAGATTGTCGACACGAATTCGTCTCACCTGGCGGCCCGGCTGTGGGATCTCGCCATCACGACCCGCTGGATGACCAGCTGCACCGACGATGAGGCCGATATCGCCCTGGCGGTGCGCCAGGCGGCCGGCCGCGCCGACCTGGTGGTGTGCTCCGGGGGGCTCGGGCCGACCGAGGACGACCTGACAGTCGACGTCGTGGCCCGGCTGGCCGGGGTCGCCCCGGTCACCGATGGGCCGGCGCGGGTCCGCCTGGAGGCGTGGTTTGCGCAACTATCGGTCCCCCCGGCCTCGACTCCTGGCACGGCCCCTGGCACGGTGGAAGGAGCGCCCGCTCGGGCGGCGCCGAGCGCGATCCTGCTCCGCCAGGTCCGGGTCCCGGCCGGGGCCCGCGTCTTTCCCAACCCGGCCGGGCTGGCGCCGGGCTTCGAGGTCGAGATCGCCGGCGTACCGGTGATCTGCCTGCCCGGGTTCCCGCGCGAGATCGCCGCGATCCTCGAGGCGTCGCTCGAGCACCGGTTCGTCGAGCTGCGCGAGGCGGCCGGCGAGGTCGAGCGGATCGCCCGCCGGATCTACCGCGTGTTCGGCCGCGGCGAGTCGCAGATCTCGCAGGCCTGCCGGGGCCTGATCGACGGGATGCCGGGGGTGTCGATCCACTACCAGGTCAAGTTCCCCGAGACCCTGGTCAAGCTGGTCGTGCGCGGCCCCGACGCCGCGGTGGCCGACCAGGCGCTCGCCGAGCTCGACCGCGGGATCCGCGACCGGCTGCGCGGCGCGCTGTACGGCGACGGCGACGAGACCCTGATCGACCGCACGGTGCGCCGGCTGATCGAGGCCGGCAAGACCGTGGCGACCGCCGAGTCGTGCACCGGCGGGATGATCGGGGAGATGTTGACCCGCCGGCCGGGGAGCTCGCGGGCGTTCCTCGGCGGGGCGATCACCTACTCGAACGCCGAGAAGACCCGCCAGCTCGGGGTCGCCGAGGCCACGCTCGCGGCCCACGGCGCGGTCAGCGAGCCGACCGTGCGCGAGATGGCCGAGGGCGCGCGCGCCCGGTTCGGCGCCGATTTCGGGATCGCGGTCTCCGGCGTGGCCGGCCCCGACGGTGGCACCCCCGACAAGCCGGTCGGCACGGTGTGGCTCGCGCTGGCGAGCGCGGCCGGGACCACCACCCGCAAGCTCGGCTGGCCGGGCGCGCGCGACCAGATCCGCACGCTGACCAGCTGGTGGGCGCTCAAGATGATCGACGAGGCCAACCATGACCCCGAGCCATGACCCCGAGCCATCCCCATGACCCAACCCGTAGATGAAGATCGCCCGGCGCGGCCCGGCAAGAAGCTGTTCGTCGGGACCCGGATCTCGATCGCGGCCGCGAACACGCTCGCCGGGTGCGCCGAGACCCTGGCCCGGCGGGCCCGGGACGCCGGCGTCGATCTGCGGTGGGTCGCGCCGGCCAACTACCACGTGACCCTGGCGTTCCTCGGCTGGACCGGGGTCGAGGCGGTCGGCGCGGTGTGCGACGCGCTCGCCGCCGCGGTCGCCGGCGAGCCGCGGATCTCGTTCCGGACCTCGCGGCTCGGCGGGTTCCCGTCGCTCGACGACGCGACCGTGCTGTGGGCCGGGGTCGACGACGGCGGGGCGCTGGCCCGGCTCGCGCAGTCGGTCGGCGACGCGATGGGGCGGCTCGGGTTCGCGCGCGACCCGCGGCCGTTCCGGCCCCACGTCACGATCGCCCGGCTGCGCGAACCTCGCGCGATCCGCGACGTTGTGTTACCAATGGCTGAACAAATGTTCGGTGACACCCGGATCGAGGCAGTGACTCTGTTTGAAAGCGAAGCAAAATCTTCCGGTTACGTCTATCACGAGCTCGAAAAACTGGCCTTCAAGCCGGCGCGAAGTCCAGGGTTCGAGCCCGAAAAACGTCAGACGGACGCTCTAGAACGAGCCACCCCCACCCGCGAGCCAGACGACACACAGACCGATGACGGCTGGCCACGCGGTCAGGGACCCACCGAATAGTCTTCCCGCCCGATTCCCGCGAGCACGCCAGGAGCACGATCAAGATGGCCACCAAAGAGACCTCTGTTTCCCCCGCCGCCAGCGCGCCCCTGCCGGTTCGCGATCAGGCGCGTGACAAGGCGATCGACGTCGCGCTCGCGGCGATCGACAAGCAGTTCGGCAAGGGCGCGATCATGCGGCTCGGCAAGGACCCGATCGATCGCGAGGTCCACGTCATCCCGACCGGCTCGCTCGGGCTCGATCTCGCGCTCGGCATCGGCGGCCTGCCGCGCGGCCGCGTGGTCGAGATCTACGGCCCGGAGTCATCGGGCAAGACGACCTTGACCCTGCACGTCGTCGCCGAAGCGCAGAAGCGCGGCGGGGTGTGCGCGTTCATCGACGCCGAGCACGCGCTCGACGTCGGCTACGCCAAGAAGCTCGGCGTCAAGACCGAGGAGCTCCTGGTCAGCCAGCCCGACTTCGGCGAGCAGGCGCTCGAGATCGCGGACATGCTGGTGCGGTCGAACGCGGTCGACCTCGTCGTGATCGACTCGGTCGCCGCGCTGACCCCCAAGGCCGAGCTCGAGGGCGAGATGGGCGACGCGCACGTCGGCCTCCAGGCGCGCCTGATGAGCCAGGCGCTGCGCAAGCTGACCGCCGCGATCTCGAAGTCCAAGACGATGGTGATCTTCATCAACCAGATCCGCATGAAGATCGGCGTCATGTTCGGCTCGCCGGAGACCACGACCGGCGGCAACGCGCTCAAGTTCTATGCCTCGGTGCGGCTCGATATCCGCCGGATCGGCGCGCTCAAGAAGGAAGAGGACGTCATCGGCAATCGCACGCGGGTCAAGGTCGTCAAGAACAAGATGGCGCCGCCGTTCAAGGAGGTCGAGTTCGACATCCTCTATGGCCACGGCATCTCGCGCGAGGGCGACCTCGTCGATCTGTCGTCCGAGGCCAACATCGTCGAGAAGAGCGGTGCGTGGTTCTCGTTCAACGGCGAGCGCATCGGTCAGGGCCGCGAGAACGCGAAGCAGTTCTTGATCGACCATCCGGAAATCTATAATGCGATCGAGGCCAAGGTGCTCGCGCACTTCAATGTCCGCCGGATCGGGATCGACGTCCCCGAGCCGGCCGGCGCGCCCGCCGCGCCGGCTCCGGCATCGGCATCGTCCGCTGGGGGAGCCACCTCGACCGTCCGTGCGCCGGCGCCCACCACCGCCGCGCCCGCCGACGACAAGTCGGGCAAATCGCCTCGTCCGGCCCAGGCGGCGGCCGCACCTGCTGCGAGCACATCGCATAACGGCAAGCGGCCGAACGCGTAGCCCGGCAAACTCCGGTCGCTGCCAAATTCCGGACGGTGTTGCTGCGATATCGCCGCAGGGGATCCCCTTGCGTTCGAGGGAGCGATGGGCGGACACTCGATGCGCTCGCCAGGATTCCCGTCGCTGGGGCGTGTTGCACAACCTTCGAGGGAGGCTTGTTTCTGATGTTCGGTCGAGCGCAAGGTCAGCTTGCTGCGGCGGCTTGGCTGCTCGGCCTCGCCTCCTGTACCGATCCGCCGGGCCAGACCAGCTTGCGCCCCGATGGCCCACCCGAGGTGCTCGCGGTCCTCGCGTCGGATGACACGACCGGCTCCGGCATCGCCGAGATCGCCACGTTCTGCAAGCTCGACGACGACAAGCGCCCCGGGCTCGTGCCGTCGAACCCCAACGGACCGGACCAGGTCTGCCCGTCCGATCCATCGGCCGGCGCCGACGAGGTCACCGACGTCGTGCCGATCAATTGGTACATCCGGATCCAGTTCGACGAGCTGCTCGACGGCGACAAGGTCGAGGATCTGATCCCGATCGTCGACTCGGCCGGCGACCCGACCGGGACCTACCGCGGGACCCTCGTCCATAGCCAGCCGGTGAGCCTGTCGTGCGGAGGCACGGCGATCTCGTACGACGGCTATTACAACCCGAGCGGCAACTCGCTGACCTGGCCGCTCGGCCCGTCGTTGATCGTGATCCCCGATGACACCGCGGCGGTCGCGACCGGCACCGAGTGCCAGGTCTCGATCGCGTCCGACGTGGTCGACAAGGACGGCAATCGCGTCCCGGACGCCCAGGTCGGACCTTACACGTTCAAGATCGCCCCCCTGGTCATCGTGGCCACGTCGCCGCAGGCCGCCGATCCGATGAACCCGTCGCCGATCATCCCGACGATCTCCGCCGGCAGCCCGCTGATCGTCACGTTCAACGCGCCGATCGACGCGACCAGCTTGACCGCCTCGGAGCTGACGGTGCTCGAGGTCGCCAGCTGCGACGCGGCCGACGGTACGCCCCACACCGCGGTGATCGAGCCGAGCCCGATCGGCCGGGATTCGATCACCATCCGCGACCGCGACGCCGCCGCGGGCGATGATTGGCTGCGCGGCAAGATCTACCGCATCTCGTCCAACGCCGATGCCGACATCAAGGATGTTGCGGGCGGCGTCGGCGCCTTGTCGGGCGACTCGGCGCTCGCGGTCTGCTTCCAGATCGGTGCGTGACAGGACCCGTATGAAGCGTACGCTTGCTCAGGCAGTGCTCGTGGTCGGCGCGATCGGCGCCGTCACCACCGGCGTGGTGCTGCCGGGTGGCGAGCTCCACGCCCAGCCGAGCGTGACCGTCACCGGCAGCGTGCGCGGCCAGGTCCGCGATCTGGCTCGCCACGAGGCCGCGAGCGGCGCGCTGATCACCGCCACGTCGGCGTCGCTGCAGGGCGATCAGATCGCGATCGCCGACGCGGCCGGCACGTACTTCCTGACCGCGCTGCCGCCCGGCTACTACAAGCTGACCGTGAGCTACCTGTCGCGCACGTTCGAGCGCGACGAGGTGCTGATCCAGGTCGGCAAGCAGGCGGTGGTCAACATCGCGGTCGACTCCAGCGCGCGGACCGGCGTGCCGATCGGCGAGACCATCAACATCCGCGGCACCGTGCCGCTGGTCGATCAGGGCTCGACCAAGATCGGCCAGTCGTTCACCGGGCTCTACACCAACAACATCCCGGTCGGCCGGACGTTCGGCTCGGTGATCGGCGCGGCGGCGACCGCGCAGAGAGACTTCTACGGCACGTCGCTGAGCGGCGCGACGTCGATCGAGAACACCTACATCGTCGAGGGCATCAACACCACCGACACCGCACACGGCGAGCTGTCGCTGACCCTGCCCAACGAGTTCCTCGCCGAGACCGAGGTGATCACCGGCGGGTACAGCGCCGAGTACGGCCGCGCGACCGGCGGCATCGTCAACGTCGTCACCAAGCAGGGCTCGAACGAGATCCACGGCTCGGTGTTCTCGTACTTCTCACCCGGCGCGCTGAGCTCGGCCGCGCACTCGATCGAGCAGCAGGGCGGGTCGGTCGCGATCCAGAACAACCTCGACTACAGCTACGACCTCGGCGCGGAGCTCGGCGGCGCGATCATCCCGGACAAGCTGTGGTTCCACATCGGGTTCGATCCGTCGCGCACGCGCACCGTGTGGACCCGCGACGTCGTGCAGCAGATCGACGACAACCAGGACGGCGTCCCCGACTTCGATCCGGTGACCGGGCTGGTGCTGCACAAGAAGGTCACCGGCCGCGACATCCCGACCGCGGCGACCACGTACTTCTTCACCGCCAAGCTCACCGGCGAGATCGATCGCAACAACCAGTTCCAGCTGTCGGCGTTCGGCAACCCGCGGACCGGCACCGGATCGATCTACGAGCTGCCGTACCCCGATACCTGGGCCGCCAACGACACGGTGTTCAACCGCAGCGACGGCGCGTACGACGCGACCGCGAAGTACACCGGCAAGTTCGGAGACGGCGCCACGCAGATCGACGCGCAGGCCGGGTTCCACCGCAGCTACAACAACATGACGTCGCCGGGCGGGCCGGGCAGCCAGCCGACCACCGATTACAACTACACGCGCTCGCTGTACGACTTCGCGGACATCGAAGGCTCGGGGATCGGCGCGTGCCAGGACAACGGGCCCGACGACAAGTACCCCAAGATCCAGAACTGCCCGGTCAACCTGTACGCCGAGCAGGGCCTGGGGCTGCTCGAGCAGCGCACCAACGATCGGCTGTCGGCGGCGCTCGCGGTCACCCGGCGAGTCAAGGTCCTCGGCTATCACGTGCTCAAGGCCGGGCTCGATATCGAGGCCTCGAGCTACGACACCACGCTGAGCTTCTCCGGCGGCGAGGAGCTGCGCCGATCGTGCAACACCGACGACACCGGCTCGTGCTCGGACGCGCCCGACGCGGCGCCGGGGCCGTGGCGCGTACTGCGCTACGGCCAGGTGATCCGCAACCTGACCCCGGCCGAGCTCGCCGATCCGAGCAGCGTGCCGCTCGGCCCCGGCCAGCAGATCGACGGCTGCGCCGGCGGGCTGGCGATCTGCGGCCCGGCGGCGGCCCGCCACGTCAACACGTCGGACCGCAGCATCGGCGCGTTCGTCCAGGACTCGTGGCAGATCTTCCCCAACCTGACGCTCAACCTCGGCCTGCGCTG
>DATBBB010000089.1:0-1790 GCA_036271215.1 Kofleriaceae bacterium
CCGCGCAGGTGTTCGCCGACGAACTCGCGGATCAGCGCCTCGGCCTCGGCGGGCAGCCGGCCGGTCTCGCGCGGCACGAGCTTGAGCGTCAGCGTGTTGTCGCGGCGCTGGACGGCCTGGAACTGGCGCGTCCACTTGCCAACGTTGAGGAACAGGATGTTGAACAGGATGCCCTCGACGGGGTTGCCCTCGCCGTCGCGCATCGTCTCGGTGACCCGGCCGTCGACCGGGCCGAACCGCGGCAAGGTCCGGCCGCACGGGCACGCCGCCGGCGCGCGCGCGATCGCGTAGTCGCCGGTCAGGTAGCGGATGAACGGCGACGCGAGGTTGTGCAGATCGGTGATCGCGACCTCGCCGCGCTCGCCCGGCCGCGCCGACCGCGTGCGATCGCCGTCGCGTACGACCAGCTCGACGATCAGGTTCTCGACCGACTCGTGCAGCCCATCGTGGACCTCGCACTCGGCGCCCATCAGCATGAACTCGCGGCAGCCATAGGTCTCGAACACCTGGTCCCCGAACGCCTCGACCAGGTCAGCGCGATCGTTCGGCCACAGCCGCTCGGCGCCGTAGATCACCGGGATCGTGCCCCACGTGCGCAGGCCCTCCTTGTTGATGAACCGCGCGAGATCGGCGAGCGCCTGCGCATAGCCCATCATGACCTGTGGCCGCTCGCGGCGAATCACGTCGACCATCGCGCGCAGTCGATCGGGCGAGCGCACCATGCAGCTGACATAGACGTCGCGCCGCAGCTTGCGGTCGAGCGCGAGCTTGAGCCGCTGCGGTCGCGGCGGTGCGACCGCGGGCACGCCCCACAGGTGCATCGCCTTGTGGCCCATGTGGTAGCCGCCCCAGCCGAAGCCGCGCCAGCGCGTGGCATCGCGCCAGAACCGCGACTCGGCGGAGAACCGGACCTCGAGTGGCTGGCCGGTCGAGCCGCTCGTGGTCTTGGTGACCGCGACCGGCGGCCAGGGCGCGGTGCGCGCGTCGACCGTGAGCTGCGAGCCCGCGCGCTCGAGCAGCGGGATCCGGTGCAGATCGTCGAGGCTGCAGATGTCGTCGGGGCCGACGCCGGCGGCGGCGAGCACCTCGCGGTAGTAGCTGGTGTGGTGGTACGCGTGGCGGACCAGCCGGCGCAGCATGCCGGTGCGAAACGCCTCGAGCTCGTCCGGGCTGGCTCGCTCGCTGCGGCGCAGCGTCGCCAGCAGATCGAACAGCGGGCGACCGCGCAACCGCTCCCACGTCGGGAGCAGCAGATTCCCCAGGACAGTACCATATAGGTTCGTCACTGGATATCAAGATAACAGATCTGGTAGAGCGAAATGCGCGCGATTACTGCTCTCCAGAGTGAGGGCGACAGACCATTTCCTTCCGATGACGCCGATGCTGCCTGAGGTGCGCCAATTACACTCTCGGTCGCGATCGCCGGGCGCGTCTCGTCGATTGTCTTACGAATTCGCGCCGGCCACCATGACCCACCACCGATCGAGCACACTCCGAACCACCGCAATGGGAGACACTGCCAACGTTTCAGTCAGGCTGCACTTTGGTCATCGCGTCAGCTCGCGCGAGCGGGAGGGTGCGCGCCCAAGACACGTAGAGGTTGCTGCCCCACACGATCACCTGGGCTGTGCTCACGCGCCCGGCGGCCACTCGTAAACGATCAGGAAGTCAGTGCGGTCACAGATACCCTCGTGAATGATGAAGTAGCCATCCGTGAAGCGCAGGATGCGTCGTTCCTGCGGCGGAGCCGTCGCGATCGCGATCCGCACCGGCCACGGGCGAGCACGGCC
>DATBBB010000090.1:0-36391 GCA_036271215.1 Kofleriaceae bacterium
GGACGGCGACAACACCACGTACAGCTGGTACTTCGCGAGCAGCACGAACCCGACGATCCTGAGACTGAACGAAGGTAAGTAGGGTCGCGCTATACTCGCCGCGTGAAGCTCGCAGCGACGTCGGTGCTGCTCGCCGCGATCGCGATCGGGGGCGCGCGGGTCGCGCGCGTGGCGGCCGAGCAAGCGGCGCCGCAGGTCATCGCCGACGAGCCGTACGCCCCGACCCCGCAGGCCGCGCCGATGGTGATGCTGGGCTACCGCGAGCTCGGCGCGGATCTGCTGTTCCTGCGGCTCAAGGGCTACTTCGGCGGCCGCGACAACACCGCGAACGGGATCGCCGCGCTGACCGAGGCGATCATCGCGCTCGACCCGAGCTACCACCGGATCTACGAGTGGGGGGCACGCGCGACCACGCTCGCCGGCCGCGGCGTCGACAACGCCGCCTACCTGCGCGCGCTCGCGATCCTCGACGCCGGTGCGCAGCAGTTCCCGAGCGACTGGAAGCTGCCGTTGCTCGCCGGCGAGATCTACACCCAGGATCTGCAGACCCGGGATCCGGCGCAGCGCCGCGCGTGGGACGAGCGCGGGACCTTGCTGACCGAGTCGGCGATCCGCAAGCCGAACGCGCCGGCCGAGGCCGCGACCTGGGCCGCGACGATGCGGACCCGGCTCGGCCAGCACCAGCGCGCGGTCGACGGCCTGCGCGAGATGCTGCTGGTGACCGACGACGCGTCCGCGCGCGCCCGGCTGCTCGCCAAGCTGTCCGAGCTGGAGAGCACCAGCGCCAACGAGCTTGGGGCCGAGCTGCTCGAAGCCCGGCGCCGGTTCGACGCCGCGTGGCTCGCGCAGCGCCCGGCGGTGCCGCCGTCGATCTACGTGCTGATCGGACCGCCGCTGCCCCGGACGTTCGATCTCGCAGAGCTGGCGACCGGCGGACGCGACCTGGTCGGCACCGAGCCGATCGAGCGACTCGAGCCACCGGAGGACCCGCCGGTGGAGCCGCCGGTGGAGCCAGTAGAAGACCCTCATCCGGCAAGCGGTCCGCCTAGTCCGGCAGGCGGTCCGAGTAGTCCTTGATCAGCTTCTCGGGTGCGTCGGCCTTGATGTCGACCGTGAACGTCTCTTTGATGTTGAACTCGCTGTTGGTCAGCGTGATGCGGTGGCGGCCGACCGACAGCTTGATGTCCTTCTGCGGCGTGTGCAGGCCGGTCCCGCTGCCGTCGATCGCGATCTCGCACGGCGGCTTGGAGCCGAGCACCAGCACGCCCTGGGCCTTGCTGTCGCTGTCCGGCGAATGCTCCGCCTCGGCCGGCGGCTCCGGCTCGGTGACCGGCGTGCGATGCGGCGGCGGCGTCGCGACCGGCGGCGTGCGATGCGGTGGCGGGGCCGGCGGCGTCCGCGCCGGGGTCGCCGACTTGTCGGGCACCGGCGGGGCCGGCGTGGGCGGGGTCGGCGCGGGTGGGGTCGGGATCGGCGTCCCCGGTGGCGCGACCTCATCCTTCTCGAGCGTGACGCTGACGTGCTCCTCGAGCACGCCCGAGAACACGATCGGCCGGTTGACCGAGACGTAGCCCGGCTTCTCGAACAGCACCTGGTACGTGCTGCGCGGATCGAGCGACGACTTCGCGGGCGTCACCCCCAGTGGCTGGCGCTTGCCGTCGATGATCAGCGAGACCTGGGCGCCCGGCGGCGCGCTGTCGAACGCGCCGGTGATGCCGTTGATCGGCTGCAGCGAGATCTCGATCTTGGGCGCCTTGCCCTGCTCGACCGCGATCTGCTGGTTCTGGCTCATGAAGCCGGGCGGCGGATCGATCTGCACGGTGTGCGAGCCGGGCGCGATGCCGCGGATCCGCGACGGCAGCCGATCGGTGCGCAGCTCGCCGTCGAGCTTCCACTGGGTGACGCCGGCCGGCGTGACGTAGAGATCGAACCCGGTGCTCGGGTCTGCCGCGGCGGGCGGCGGCGAGCTCACCGGCGGCGGCTTGACCGGCGCGACCGCCACCGGCGGCGCCGGGAGCTTCGAGCCCCCGGACAACAGGATCGCGAAGATGATCGAGATCGTGGCGACCGCCGCGCTGCCGATCGCCAGCACGAGGATGCTGCGCCGGCGGTCGGAGATCCGGCGCTCGGTGATCCGTGCGCCGAACTCGGCCACCGGGTAGTGCGGCGACTCGGACGGCGGGTCGAACGGATCCTGCGGCACGGCGACCAGCCGGCTCGGCGCCGAGAGCTCGCGGCTGATCGGGCCGCCGCCGGACTCGCCGCGCGCGCGGCGGTTGCCGCGGGCGTCCATGGTGGCGACAGCGTCGCGCGGATCGCCCGGCTCGGACTGCGGCGGTGCCACACCGTTGCCGGAGCCGACGGAGAACGCCACCGGGGCGCCGGCCAGAGCGCCCGCCGGAGCGCCCGCCGGAGCGCCCGCCGGAGCGCCCGATTGATAGGCGCTTGGCCCCGCGGCGGCGCCGTTCAGCATGCCGCCGGCGCCCTTCATCGTCACCTGCCCCATCGTTGGCGACGCCGGCGGCTCGAGGTCCCACGGCGTGGTGACCATCGCGTCGTGCGGCGCCAGCTGGTCGGGCGGTGGTGCGGCGGGGATCGGCGGCGGCGCGGCGGGTTCGCGCGGCGGCGGCGAGGTGAACACCGGATCGGCCGCGGCGAGCGAGATCGCCGGCGACGACGAGACCGGCGGCGCCTGCAGCGGCAGGTTCGCGCGGCTGGACTTGTGGCGCGCGTCGTCGTCGTCGTACACGCGGGTCTCGAGGTCGTCGTCATCCCACGACGACGCCGCCGGGCGGTGCGGCCGCGACACCGAGCGCGGCGACACCACCGGCACCGCGGCCGGCGGGGTCGCGGTCGGCAACGACACCGGCGCCGAGGCCGAGATCGCGACCTGCGCGATCGGCACCGGCTGCGAGCGCGCGACCGACGGGGGCGGCGGCGGCTTGGCGGCCGGCACCGGCTGGGTCGGCTTGCGCGGGCCCGTCGACTTGGTGATCGACGACCGCGACGTCACCACGGCGGGATCGGGCACGGCCGGCAGCCCGGTCGGCTTGAGCTCGCGGTAGCTCTCGATCTTGGCGAGCTCGTCGTCGATCTCCTTGGCGAACGTCTTCTTCATCCACCCCGCGAGATCCTTGCGCGAGTAGAACTCGCCCGCGGTGTAGACGAACGCCTGCAGCTCGTCGTGCAGGTCGATCGCGTTCTGGTAGCGGTCGGTGACGTCCTTGGCGAGCGCCTTGAGCACGATGCGCTCGAGCTCGTCGGGGATCTTGCGGTTGTAGGTCGAGGGCGGGAGGATCTCGACGTTCTTGACCTTCTCGAGCGTCGAGAAGTCGCTCTCGCCGATGAACAGCCGCTCGCCGGTCAACAGCTCGTAGAGCACGATGCCGCACGAGAACACGTCGCTGCGGCGGTCGACCGGCAGGCCGCGGACCTGCTCGGGCGACATGTAGCCGAACTTGCCCTTGAGGATCCCGGCCTGGGTCGGCGTGCCGTTGCTCGCGGCCTTGGCCACGCCGAAGTCGATCAGCTTCACCTCACCCTCGAACGAGACCAGGATGTTCTGGGGGCTGACGTCGCGGTGGACCAGCGCCAGCGGGCGGCCCTGGTCGCGCTTGTTGTGCGCGTAGTCGAGGCCCTCGCAGACCTTCATCGCCACGAAGCACGCCTGGGCGACCGGCATCGCCTCGCCGACCTGGCGGCAGCGATCGAAGATCCCGCGCAGATCGCGGCCGTGGACGTGCTCGAGCGCGATGTAGTACGCGCCGCCGACCTCGCCGAGGTCGTAGATCTGGGCGATGTTCGCGTGGGTCAGCTGCACCGACAGCTTGGCCTCCTCGATGAACATCCGGATGAACTCGGCGTCCTCGGCGATGTTGGGCAGGATGCGCTTGACCGCGACCAGGCGCTCGAAGCCCTCGACGCCGAACGCCTTGGCGCGGAACACCTCGGCCATGCCGCCGACATTGATCCGCTCGAGGAGGAAATACTTGCCGAAGAGCACCGGCTTCTTCACGAGTCGTTACTCCCCGCCCGATCTGACGGTGATAACTTGCACCACAAGCGAGCTTAACCTTCTGTGGCCCGTTGTCCTACTCCACAAATCTGACGATTGCTATGGAAATCGCCGATCTGCCGCACCCTGCGGCGATGGTTGCCCCGCTAGTTCTGGGTGAGGGCCTGAGCGGGCTCCATCGTCGATGCCCGCCGCGCGGGTAAGTAGCCGCCGAGCACGGAGAATCCGGTCGAGCACGCGAGGCCGCCGAGCACGATCCACCACTTGAAGTGGAACCAGCTGTCCGGCTTGTACGGGAACCGGGGCAAGTAGTGCGCGGAGCCCCAGTCGACCCCGGACGCCAGGCCGACGCCGAGCACGAGGCCCAGCACGCCGCCGATCAGGCCGATCAGCGCCGCCTCGCCGAGCACGACCAGCAGCACGTCGAGCTGGCCGGCGCCGACCGCGCGCAGCAGCCCCAGCTCGCGGCGGCGCTCGGTGACCTGCATGAAGAAGTTGTGGGCGATGTTGATCGACGAGATCGTGATGATCACGAGCGAGATCAGGACCAGCACCAGCCGGATCACGAACAGCGCGGTCGCGAACTTCTCGCCGAGCGAGTCCTCGAGCCGCAGATCGAGCTCGTCCTGCAGCCACTGCGAGAACACCGCGATCTGGTTGCGGTCCTTGAGCCGGACGATGATCGACGAGTACGCCGTCGCGGCGTCCTCGCCGAGGAACTCGCGGTTCCAGCGCTGGATGTACTGGATCGGCATCGTCATGCCGATCGGCATCGCCTTGGTGCTGATCCCGACCAGCACGGCCTCGACCCGGCGGACCTTGTGCTGCGAGATGTTCGAGTTGGTGCCCGCGATCGTCGTCAGGCCCAGGCCGATCGAGAACCGCATCGCCGAGAGCCCGCCGCGCTGGGTGACGAACTTGACGAAGTCGGTGTCGGCGATCGGCAGGCCGTGCGACTTGGCGAACTGGCCATTGTACAGCTCGATCATCGTCGGCGACATCACGATCGGCACCCGGTGGTGGCACTGCGAGTCGACCTCGTCGCAGTAGTAGCGATCGGGCTGCGGGCACGGGTTGTAATACACCCCGGCCCGCTCGACCTTGCGATGCGCCGGCGGCGACTGGATCACCTCTTCGTTGGGATCCTTGGGCGGCGGCACGCACGCGACCCGTTTGGGATCATCCTTCATGCCGTCCCAGTCCTTGAACAGCTGGCGGGTGCGGTCGTCGTCGGTGACGTAGTCGGGGTTGATGCCATCGGCGAACCCGCCGACCTCGAACTTGAGATCGTTGCCCTCGAAGTCGCCGCGGCCGAACGCCGGGAACGCCAGGGTCATGCGCGGCACGACCGCGGTCGGATCGGCGCGATCGACCTCGGGCCGCGACCGGATCTTCTCGACGATCGAGTCGTCGAGCTTCTTGCTGATGTCCTTGCCGAGCAGCGACGCGCGCGGCGCGATCACCTGGACCTGCTCGACCGGGAAGATCTTCTCGAGCACGGTGCCGACCTGCTCGGTCGACGCGAGGAACACGACGAACGTCGCGATGCCGATCACGATGCCGAACGCCGACAGGATGAAGTGGCGGCGGCTGCGCAGCGTGTTCGCCACGACCATCCGCACGAGGTTGCGGGCAGGCATCATCGAGACACCGAGCTCCTTGGCGCCTGGGGCGCCTGGCCGATTGCGAGACCGTCTGTGAGACCACCCGGGCGGCCGCTGGCGAGCATGATCGCGGTCACGCGGGGCCGCCTCCGTGTGCGGCGGCGAGCTCCTCGTCGGTGGTCTCGACCAGCATGCCGTCGCGCATCGCGATCACGCGCTTGGCGACGCTCGACACCCGCCGCTCGTGGGTCACGATCAGGAGCGTCACGCCATCCTTGGCGTTGAGCTCGCGGAAGAAGTCGATCACCTCCTTGCCGGTCTCGGAGTCGAGGTTGCCGGTCGGCTCGTCGCACAGCAGCAGGCTCGGCGCGTTGAACAGCGCGCGCGCGATCGCGACCCGCTGCTTCTGGCCGCCGGACAGCTCACCCGGCCGGCGGCTCGCGAAGTCGGCGAGCCCGACCCGGCGCAGCGCCTCGTGGCCGCGGGCCTGGGGATCCTTGGCGTCGCGCGAGAACGCCGCCGGCAGGATCACGTTGCCGAGCACGGTCAGGTGATCGAGCAGGTTGAACGCCTGGAACACGAAGCCGATCGAGTGATTGCGGATCCCGGCGCGCTCGGCGTCGGTCGCGCGCAGCGTGTCGGTGCCCAGGACCTCGACCTCGCCGGCGTCGGGCTGATCGAGCCCGCCGATGATGTTGAGCAGGGTCGACTTGCCGGAGCCGGACTGGCCGACCAGCGCGACGAACTCGCCGGGCTCGACGTCGAAGCTGACGCCGCGCAGGACCTGGGTCTTCGCCGCACCCATCCCGTAGCTCTTGGTGATGTCGCGAAGTCGGACGATCGGCGCCGGGGGCTTTTCGGACACGCGCGCGGACCCTATCACATCCGATCGCCCGACGCTGTGAGCACCAACTCGCCGGCCTCGGCGGTCACCGCCACGTGCGCCGTGCGCCAGCGCAACAGGTGCGCGGCCGCGCGCTTGGCGGCCGGTCCCGGCGAGCCCGGCAGGCGATGCTCGACCAGCGCCTGCAACAGGATCCCCCACGCCTCGGCCGACATCGCGGGCGGCGAGACGTCGAGCGCAAAGATCGGCGGCGGGCCCGCCGCGCCGGGCGCCAGCACCTGCGCCACCAGACCCTCGCCGAGCGCCGCGACCATGAGTCCCTGCTCGAGCACGTACTCGATCGTCACGCTGAACGGGATGTCGATCGTGCCGCCCTTGTGGCCGGCGAAGCTCTGGGCGCGCTCGAGCGTGCTGCGCAGCGGGATCCGATCGAGCTGGTGCGCGAAGAACGCCGGGTTGGTGAGATCGAACGCGACAGCGCCGGTGCCCGACGCATGATCGGGATCGAAGCCGAGCAGCATGCCGCGCGCGGTGCGCACGCCGGACTCGTCGAGCATCGCGAGCTGGCCGCCGGTGGCCCCCAGGCACGGCCGCAGATAGTCGACCGCGGCGGTGAGATCGAGGTTCCACTGCGCGGCGACCGCGGCGCGCGCCGCGGCGGCGGGCCACCCGCTCGGCGGTGCCAGCACGTGGCGTACGAGCCCGTCGGTCGGGCCGATCTCGATCGCGAGCCGGGTCGCGATGTGGTGCTCGTCACCCTGGAGCGAGAACCCGACGCGCCCGAGCGACGGCGCGAGCTTGGCGCACGCCACGGCGGCGGGCAGCCGCGACACCGCATTGGCGACCGCGCCGTGCAGGTCGAAGAACCCGACCACGCCGGCCGCGGCCCCGGCGGCGCGCGACGCCCAGGCCCAGCTGTCGGACCACCCGGCGGTGTGCGGGTGGTGGCTGGCGGTGAACCAGCGGGTCGCATCGCCGGTGCCGGTCCCGGGCAGCGCCAGGTGGATCCACATCCACTCGCCGTCGACCGCCCACGCGATCGAGAGCCCGCCGATCAGCTCGGCCGATGCGACCTCGACCTGATCGACCGTCGCGGTCTGGACCGGCAGGCCGCGCGCGCGCTGGCGCTCGAGGAACGCCTTCATCTTGTCCGGCGCGGTCAGGTGGACCACGAACGTCGGGCTGATGTCCTCGGAGAACACCGCCCAGCTGCCGCCGACGTCGATCCCGATCGCGGCGAGCGGCTCGGCGTGCAGGACGTCGACCCCGACCAGGCCCTGCGCCACGGCCGC
Organism: Kofleriaceae bacterium; assembly: GCA_036271215.1. Classification (GTDB taxonomy): domain Bacteria; phylum Myxococcota_A; class Polyangia; order Haliangiales; family Haliangiaceae; genus JABFXX01. The sequence goes on from DATBBB010000090.1 coordinate 7,756, forward strand.
CAGCTCGTCCAGCTCGACCCCGGACACGATCGACAGCGCGTCGATCACGTCGCGCAGGTTGCGCTGTGCGTCGCCGATCATCGGCGACGCCATCAGGTAGGTCGGCCTGTCGGGCACCCAGCGGGTCGCCGCCGGTGCTGCCGCAGGCTGCGGCAACGACGACGAGCCGGCGTGGGCGCCGCAACCGATCGCAAGCGCGGCAAGAATCGCGAGCCTCATCGCGGCGAATGTGCCACGCAACCCGCGGAGCTGCCGGCCGATACGCTGCGCAATCACGAAACTCCCTGGTAATGTGCAAAGGACCACGCCATGAGCACGATCGGCGGACCTGGTGGAATCGGCGGCCCGAAAGGTCCCAGTGGACCCGACGGCGCGTCCGAGCTCGCGGACAGCGCACAGGTGAGCGGGCAACCGGCGACCGGCGACGCCCCGGTCGGGCGGGCCCACACGGCCGGCCCCGCAGGTAGAGCCGAGGGAGGGACCGAAGCAGGGATCGAGGCGCTGGCCGCCGAGGTCGCGGCCGGCCGGCTGACCCCGCACGAGGCGACCGATCACCTGATCGATCGCCTGGTCGATGCGACGGCGGGCCCCGAGCTCGATCCGACCGAGCGGGCCGAGCTCCGAGAGCTGCTCACCGATCTCGTGGCCCACGACCCACATCTCGGCGGCCTGGTCGGTCGAATCTAGCGGCCGACGCGATAGGCTCTGCCCGTGAGCGACGGCATCGAGGAGTTCGGCCCGTACCTCGTGTACGAGCGCCTCGGCCAGGGTGGCATGGCCACCGTGCACCGCGCCGAGAAGCGCGGCGTCGGATTTCGCCGGCCGATCGCGCTCAAGCGCCTGCTGCCGCACGTCGCCGCCGATCCCGATCTGGTCAAGCTGTTCGTCGACGAGGCCCGGGTCGCGAGCCAGCTCCACCACGCCAACGTCGCCCAGACCTTCGAGCTCGGCAAGGTCGGCGAGATCTACTTCATCGCGATGGAGTACGCGTCGGGGCCGACGCTGACCCAGATCATCCGGCAGTGCCAGAAGGCCGCCGGCGAGATCCCGCTGACGGTCACGGTCAACATCCTGGCCCAGATCTGCGAGGCGCTCGACTACGCCCACAACCTGTGCGACGAGACCGGGAAACCGCTGCGGATCATCCACCGCGACGTGTCGCCGGCGAACATCATCGTCACCAACACCGGGCTGGTGAAGCTGATCGACTTCGGCATCGCGAAGACCTCGATGTCGAGCGTCAAGACCCAGACCGGGTTCATCAAGGGCAAGTTCGGCTACATCGCACCGGAGTACATCAGCGGCAAGATCGACTCGCGGGTCGATCTGTTCGCGGTCGGCGTGGTCGCCCACGAGATGCTCGCCGGCCGCCGGCTGTTCGAGGGCAAGGACGACTTCGAGACCCTGGCCAACATCCGCGACATGGTGATGCAGCCGCCGTCGTGCTGGAACCCGCACGTCACGCCCGATCTCGACGACATCGTGATGACGGCCCTCGAGCGCGATCCCGACCGGCGCTGGCAGAGCGCGGCGGCGATGCAGGTCGCGCTGGCGAACGCGGGCCGCGAGTTCGGCCTGGTGGTCGGCAGCCAGCAGCTCGCCGAGTGGATCGAGTGGGCGTTCAGCCAGGAGGCGCGCGACTCGGGGCCGGTGCGGCGCGCCGAGCCGTACGCCGACACGCTCGGACGCCAGCCGGACGATTCTGCCGATTCAGCCGACGGGCTGCCGGACTCGATCGACGAGCGGTTCGACCACGCGCCGGACAGCAGCATCTCGTTCGAGATGGGCCGGATGTCGTCGAGTGCGCTCACGCCGCGGCCGGAGCGGCGCAAGCGGCGCGCGCCGTCACCGTCGGCGTCGGACTCGGACTCGGACTCGGACTCGGACGAGACGGCGCTGCTCAAGCCGCGCCTGATGTCGGCGTCGGAGTCCCGCGAAACGATGCCGGTCGACCGCGTCGATCCGTCCGAGCTCGAGCCGTCCGAGCTCGAGCCGTCCGAGCTCGAGCCGCGCACGCTGCCCGGGCGGGCCGCGGTGCACCCGGCGCTGGCCGAGACCCAGCGGGTCGATGTGATCGCCGCGCCGCCGCCGCCATCGCGCCGCGCGCGCGAGGTCGATCCGATCGCGCCACCGCCGGCCCCGGCGCCGGTGCGCGGGATGCGCGAGCCCGAGCCGGTCGCGCCGGTGCGCAGGACGCGCGAGCCCGAGCCGGTCGCGCCGGTGCGCGGGATACGCGAGCCCGAGCTGATCGCGCCGGTGCGCGGGTCGCGCGAGCCCGAGCCGGTCACGCCGGTGCCGCTGCCGCCACCGCCGGTCGCACCCGAGGTCGAGGCCGCCGCCGCCGCCTCGCGGGTGTCGCGCCAGCTGGCGTCGGCTGCGCTGCCGCCGCGATCGTCGCGCGAGACCGCGCCGCCGCCGCTGCCGCCCCGCGCGGTCCGCGACTCGGTGCCGCCGCCGCTGCCGCCCCGCGCGGTCCGTGACTCGGCGACGCCTCCGCCTCCGCCGCGCGCTGCCCATGACTCGGCGCCACCGCCACCCCGCACCGCGCGCGATTCGGGGCCGCCACCGCCGCCCCGCGCCGCCCATGACTCGGCGCCACCACCACCGCGCGCCGCGCGTGACTCGGGGCCACCACCACCGCCCCGCGCCGCCCATGACTCGGGGCCCCCGCCGCCACCACCGCGCGCCGCGCGCGATTCGGGGCCGCCACCACCGCCCCGCGCCGCCCATGACTCGGCTCCCCCGCCGCCGCCGCCCCGCGCCGCGCGTGACTCGGCTCCGCCACCGCCGCCACCGTCGGGGCTGCCGTCATCGGGGCCACGCGCGGTTCAGGCCGTCCCGCGCGAGCCGACGTCCTACGACATCGACATGTCGATACCGACGCCGATCCCGCATACGCCGACGTCGACGTCGCGACCGCGGCTGCCGTTCAATGCCTGCACGGCTTCGGCCGGGGCCGGGCCGCGGGCCGCGAGCTCGCCCGCCGCCGCCGAGCCGTCATCCTCGGGGTCGTCGCCGCGGCTCGCCGAGGCGGCGGTCCCGCCATCGCGCGAGCTCGAGGTGTTCGTCATGCCCCCGAGCGGCATGTTCGATGAGCCGGCGCCCGGCGCCGAACCTCCGGCCAGGCCCGAACAGCCTGCCAAGCCAGACCAGCGTGCAAAGTCAGATAAGGCCGCCAGGCCGGCCAAGCCAGACAAGCCCGCCAAGCCAGACAAGCCCGCCAAGCGTGCAAAGTCAGACAAGGCCGCCACGTCGGACAAGGCCGCCGCGTCAGACAAGGCCGCCACGGCAGACGGCGACGCCAAGCACGCGGCAGACATCGGGGCCGACGCTCCACCACGCAAGGCCCGCACCTTCTGGCTGATCCTGCTGATGATCGTGCTCGGCGCCAGCGCGATGACCACCGCATACTTCTGGCCCGATCTCTCCGACTTCGTCGACGATCTGCTGAACAGCTGACCGCGCCCAGCCGCGGGTCCTCCGCCCGGCCATCCGAGCCACCCGCCCGGCCACCCGAGCCACCCGCCCCGGCCACCCGAGCCACCCGCCCGGCCACCCGAGCCAGCCGCCCGGCCACCGACGCGTTCAGTAGATCACGTCGCCGACGAAGATGGTCCCGCGGGTCGAGCCCTCGGGGCCGACGAACTGCACGACGCGGCGATCGTGGGCCGCCAGCTCGATCATCTGGAACGGCCGGGTCATCGGCTGATCGTGGGCGTCGTGAAACGAGCCGACCACCATCAGCTGGCCGATCCGGTCGGCGGCGTTGACGACGTAGGCCTGGACGACGATCTTACCGCGATCGTCGAACGAGTGTAGGTCCTCGATGTGCGCCCGCGGCGCCTCGTCGGGGATCACCGCGCCCTGGATCTTGATCCGTGCCGACGTCGAGCTCGGCCGCGCGGCGCGCTCGCTGTCGACCAGCGCGAACGTCCGGACGTCATGGCCGGGGATCCACAGCGATTGCGACTTGAACGCGCCGACCGTGGCGCCCCCCGCGCCGGTGAGATCGCCACCGAGCGTGACATACGCCCCGTCGGCCGCGGTGTTCTCGGCGTCGACCAGGACGAACGTCGCGGTGCTGGCGAACTTGCCGTCCCCGATCGTATCGGTGCGCATTCGCGCGTCTCCGGAGATCCGGATCGCATCGAGGTCGAGGTTGTTGGCGGGCTTGCTGTGCTTGCAGCCGACCAGCCCGACCAGCGCGGCCAACACCACGCCGGCGCCAGCGCCGGTCGTTCCAGCCCCAGGAGCCATACCGGCGGCAGTCGTTTCGGCCACGGGGGCCACACGGCGAGACATGTTCGCCGTCAAGATAGCGCGCCGATGAGCGTCAGGCAGCCGCGGGGCGCCCGGTCGAGGTCGAGCCCGAGGTAGAGGTCGAGCCCGAGGTAGAGCCCAAGGCAGAGATCGAGGCCGCCGATCGCGCCGGCGCATGCAGCCGCAGCACGTTCAGCACCTTCGGCGACAACCCGAGCGCCGCGAGGTCCGGCTTGGTCTGCTGGATCACCTGGACCAGCGCGTTCGCCAGCGTGGTGACGCGCTCCTCGGAGGTGGCCCGCTTGTCGACGATGATCCGGTACTCGCCCTTCACGCGGCACAGGCCGCCGTGGACGACGCTCGTCTGGAGCGGCTCGTAGCTGACGCGGACCTTGAGCTGCTCGGCGGCAGATTCGAGGAGCTCGAGGACGGCTTCTAGTTTCATGGCCAGCCCACACTACCAACATCGATCGGCGGCGCAAGCCTCGTGTCCGCGAACCGGACGAACATCTCCGAGGGGAGATCTCTTCGCCGCGGCGCGAGATCGCCCTTGCGGCTACAGGGCGGCTACAGGATCGGTAGGATGATGCGAAACGCGGCACCGCCGAGATCGGATCGGCGTACGAGGATCTCGCCGTGGTGCTGGTCGATGATGTTGCGTACGATCGGCAGGCCCAGCCCGGTGCCCTTGCCATCCGGCTTGGTCGTGAAGAACGGCTCGAAGATCTTGTCGCGGTCGCCGTCGGCGATCCCGGGGCCGGAGTCGGCGACCTCGATCAGCACGGTCGACGGCGTATCGGTCTGGGCGCGGACCTCGACCCGACCGCCGTTCTCGACCGCGTGGACCGCGTTGGTGATCAGGTTGATCAGCACCTGCTCGAGCTGGCCGCCGATCGCCTGGACGACCGGCAGCTCGGGATCGACCTCGATCCCCAGGGTGATCCCGCCGCGCTCGACCAGGTGCTCGCAGATCGACACCGACTGTCGCACCACCGCGGCGAGGTCGATCGGGCCGAGATCTCGCCCCGACGGCCGGGCGTACTGGACCAGATCGCGCGAGAACCGCAGGATGCGCTGGGCGCTGGCCCCGATCCGGCGCAGCTTCTCGAGGTCGCCGGGCTCGGCGCCCTGGGCCTCGAGCTTGCGCACCAGGTACTCGGCGTAGATGGTGATCGACGTCAGGGGGTTATTGAGCTCGTGGACCACGCCGGCGGCGAGCTCGCCGAGCGTCGCGAGCCGCTCCGCGCGGACGACCTGCTGCTGCAGCGCCTCGATCTGCGACATATCCTGACCGATCGCGACCACCGCCTCGATCGGCCCGCCCGCGGCGCCAGCTCCACCCGCGGCGATCACCCGGCCGACCGGCGCGATGCTCCACACGGTGCGCACGGTGCCGTGCTTGCGGCTCGGCAGCGCGACCGTCACCGCGGCGTGGTGCTGGCCGGTCAGCGCCGCCGCGAACGCCGAGGTCAGGTACTGGCGCTGCTCGGTGGTGATGAAGTCGCGGACGTCGCGGCCGAGCAGGTCGTCGCGGGTGGCGCCGACCAGCTCGAGCAGCGCGCGGTTGCACGCGGTGATCCGCCAGGTCCGGTCGACGCCGAGGATCAGCGCGCTGGCGTTATCGAGCAGCCGGGCCTGGTAGTCGCGCAGGCCGAGCGCGTCGTCGGCGAGCCGCAGGGTGCGCAGCGCGCTCGCCAGGTGCGCGGCGAACGCCTGGGCGCACGGCTCGTCGGCCGCGCGGGCATCGGCGCGCGGCGCATAGCCGATATCGAGCACGCCGTACAGCTCGCCCGCCGCCGCCAGCGGGATCGCGAACCCGGTCGCCACGCCGGTGAACGGCGAGTCCCAGCGATCGCGGACGACCAGCCGGGCGCTCGCGGCGACCGCCGAGGTCAGCCGGGCGAGGACCAGCGCCGGCTCGGAGATCGCGACCGCCTCGGTCACCGCCTCGGGGCGCATCGGCGCGCCGCGCGGGTAGCCGTGCGCCGGCTCGCGGGTCCGGCCGTCGAGCACGCGGACGCACAGCGCGCGGCCGGGCAACAGCTCGCCGAGGATATCGAGCGCGCGGCCGACCAGCGCCGGCTCGGAGCTCGCGGCGCCGAGCTCGCTGGCGAACGCGCGCAGCGCGCCGAGCTCGGCCTCGGGGGTCGGGGCTGCGAACGTCACGACTTGTCCTCGAGGTCGCCGAGATCGCGCAGGTCGGCCACGCTCGGCCGCAGCAGCGGAAGCCCGCTGGGCGGCGCCACGGCGCGGAACTCACCGGTCGTGCTGTCGTCGGCCGGCATCGCGATGGTGGGGCTGCTCTCCGGCGCCGCGCGCTCGAGGTCGAGCATCCGCGCGCTGCCGACGTAATCGGTGGTCTCGTACTTGGTGATCTTGCCGATCTTCTTGACGATGCCGGCCATCCGCTCGGCCTCGGACAGGATGATCGACACCGCGCGCAGGTGGCCGGCGTCCTTGGCGCTCTGGCGCTCGATCAGCTCGGCGTAGGCCATGATCGACGTCAGCGGCTGGTTGAGCTCGTGGGCGGCGGCGCCGGCGAGCTCGGCGACCAGCGCCTGCTTCTCCGACAGCTGCAGCTTCTGCTGCGCGTCGAGCAGCCGCTGCTCCATGCGGATCCGCTCGCGCAGGTCGGTCAGGATGCCGACCGTGGCGACCTCGCGGCTGAGCTCGTACAGGGTCGACGCCGTCATGCTGACCGGCACGACCTCGCCGCTGGCGATCCGGACCTCGCGCCGGATCTGCTCGAGCCGGCCGACCCCGCCGTACGACGTCGAGCGCAGCATCCGCATGATCTGCTTGGCGCCGCCGTGCTCGTAGAGCTCCCACACCGGGAGCTTGCCGATCACGTCGCGCGCGCGGTAGCCGAACAGCCGCTCGGCGCCCTGGTTGAACAGGATGATGCTGCCGCGCAGGTCGGCGGCGATGATCGCGTCGACCGTGGAGTCGATCAGGCGCTCGAGGAACTCCTTGGTCGAGCGCAGCTCGTGCTCGAGGCCGCGCTCGGCGGTGACGTCGCGGAACGCGAGGATCACGGCGCCGGTGCCGGCGAGCACGGTCGAGGTCGACACCGAGACCCAGACCGGGGAGCCCGAGGTCGTCGACAGCTGCAGGTCGAACGCGTCGACGTTGACCCCGGCGAGCACGCGCGACACGGTGTCCGAGATCTGCGAGCGGTGATCGGCGCCGACCAGATCGACGAGCTCGCCGCCGAGCAGGCCGTCGCGCGCGAACCCGGTGATCCGCTCGGCGGCGCGGTTGATGAACAGGATCCGGCCGGCGTCGTCGAGCACGACCACGCCGTCGGCGCCGGCCTCGAAGTGCTCCTTGAGCGAGTCGATGCCGCGCAGCCGGCGCTCGGCCTCGTAGCGCGCGCGGGACACCCGGTGGGTCTGGTCGCGCAGGCTCTCGAGCACCGCGCCGTGGCGCAGGTGGGCGGCGGTGATGCTGGCGATCAGCTTGCCGAGCTCGAGCTCCTTGGGGCCGAGGTGGTCGACCACGGGATCGCGCTTGCGGAGCAGGATCGCGCCGAGCGCGCGGCCGCGCCACTGGACCGGGAACACCGCGATGCCGCGGATCTGGCGCTCGGCGAGCAGATCCGAGATCGGCGCGGTCAGCGGATGCGACAGCACGTCATCGATCAGCACCGGCGCCAGCGTGCGGATCGCCTCGGCGATCTCGGGGTACTCGGCGATCGCGAGCGTGAACCGCTGACGCGGATCGGCGTCGTTGGCGGCGATCACGAAGCCGTGGTCGCTGCCGTCGATGTGGGCGACCAGCGACGCGCGATCGAACGCGAGCACGCCGGCGGTGATCGCGAGCACCTGGATCAGCGCCTCGGCGTCGTCGCCATCGGCGGTCAGCACGTCGTTGATCCGGGCGAGCGCCTGGGCCGCGGCGGCGTCCTTGCGGCCGAGCCGGAACAGGTTGCGGCACCGCGTGGCGAGCAGCGACGACGGGACCGGCTGGCGCGCAACGTCGGAGGCGCCAGCGGCCAGCGCCTCCATCACCGCGGCCGGGGGAAACCCGGAGACCACGGCGAGGATCGGCACGTCGGCGAGCGCCGGGGAGTCGCGCACCTCGGCGACCAGGGGCGCGGCCTCGGCGCCGGTGACGATCAGCAGCGACGGCAGGCCGTCCTCGGTCGACAGCTGGGTCTCGGCGCGCGCCGCGAGCCCACAGGCCGCGAGCTGAGCGACCAGCTGGGCGCGCTCCAGCTCGCTGCCGCCGAGCACGACGATCGATGCTGCGTCCACGCTGCGCCCACCGTATCATGGATGCTGCGGTTGGCTGCGGCTCGTCGCAAATGCTGCGCGGATGTCTAGCTGTCGAGATCGCGTGCAGGAGGTGCGCGCCTGCGCGCAGGATGCGATCGCAGATCGAGCAAGAGCTATACAGCAAAGATCATCAGCTCGAGGACTCGCTGACTCAAAGATCTGTCGATTGAAGCCACCCGGGCCCGGTGGCGTCCTCATGTTTTCGATCGTTTGGGCGACGTTCCTGCGTCGGTCGGCGCTTTGGTCGACAAATCTTCAGCGCGCTGCGAGGAACGCGGCCTGCGCCGCGGCAAACACTTGCTTGACCGGCACGCCGTGACGCCGCGCCGCGGCAACGCAGGCCTCGAACTCGGGGGCCGCGTTGATGATCCGGTCGCCATCGGTGGCGAGCTTGATCGCGATCGAGCCGTACAGCGTGTCGACCTCGCGGATCGAGCGGGCGAGCACGGTTCGCTCGTGCAGCGCGTAGCGCACCCCGATCGTCGTGGTCTCGCGCAGGACCGCCGCGGCGACCGCCGCGCGGGCCCCGGCGTCCGCGAGCGCGGAGATCATCAGCGCCGGCCGACCCTTCTTCATCGTGATCGGCGTCCACCACACGTCGAGCGCGCCGGCGGCGAACACCGCGTCGCTCGCCGGGCCACACAGCTCCGGGCTCATATCGTCGATGTTGGCGTCGATCTGCCAGATCGCGGGGGCGGTGGCAGCGATCGCCGCCGCGTCGATCACGACCACGCGCAAGACGTTGGCGCGGTCGGCCAGCTCGGCGTCGCCCGCGCCCCACCCGACCGCGACCGGCCGGCCCGTCGGCGCCGCGGTCCATCGGGTCACCGTCGATGCGAGGATCGCCGCGCCGGTCGGCGTGCACAGCTCGCGTGCGACCCCGCCGTCGGCCATCACGCCGCCCGCGTGGCGCAGGATCTCGAGCGCGGCCGGCGCGGGCACCGGCAACACGCCGTGCGCGCAGGTGATCGTGCCGTGGCCCATCGCGACGCTCGCGCAGCTGACCGAGCGCGGCGCCAGCCAGTCGAGCGCCGCCGCCGTGCCGACGACGTCGACCACCGAGTCGATCGCGCCGACCTCGTGGAACGTCACGTCGTCGACCGTCATGCCGTGCAGCTTTGCTTCGGCGCGAGCGATCCGATCGAAGATGTCGAGCGCGCGCCGCTGGGTCCCGGCCGTGAGCGCCGCGTCCACGATGCGCTGGCGGATCGCCTTGTAATGATAATGCGCGTGGTCGCCATCCGCGTGCGCATGCGGCTCGTGCGCGTGGCTCGCGCCCACGTGGGCGTCGTGCGCGTGGGGCTCGTGCGCGTGACTCATGCCCACGTGGGCATCGTGCGAGTGCGAATGAAGCTCGTGCGTGTGGCTCGCGCCCACGTGGGCATCGTGCGAGTGGCTCGCGCCCACGTGGGCATCGTGCGAGTGCGAATGAAGCTCGTGCGTGTGGCTGTGGGCGTGGCTCGCGCCCACGTGGGCGTCGGGCGCGTGGGGCTCGTGCGTGTGGCTCGCGCCCACGTGGGCGTCGTGCGCGTGGGGCTCGTGCGTGTGGCTCGCGCCCACGTGGGCGTCGTGCGCGTGGAGCTCGTGCGAGTGGCTCGCGCTCACGTGCGAGTCCTGCGAGTGCTCGTGCGAGTGCGGCTCGTGCGCGTGGCTCGCGCCCACGTGGGCGTCGTGCCCATGGCTGCGGACCTGCGCGCCCACGTGGGCGTCGTGCCCGTGGCTGTGGGCCTGTGCGCTCGCGTGGACGCTGTGCGCGTGGCCAGCCTTCGCATGCTCGTGCACATGGCGCGAGGCGCCCGGCAGCGCCCCGCGCGTGTCGACCTTCACATCGACCGAGGCGATCCCATGCTTGACCACACGCTGGACGCGCAGCCGCTCGCGCCCCGCGCCGATCGCGTCGAGTGCGGCGCCGATCACGTCGACCGGCACGCCGAGATCGATCAGCGCGCCGAGCATCATGTCCCCGGCCGCGCCGCTCGCACAATCGACGTGCAGGTGGCGACCCTGGATCTCCGCAGGCTCCGAGCGCTCGGTCATCGTGTCCCTCCCGCGGCGTGGACCGCCAGCCGCGCGATCCGCACCGCGGCCACCGCGGCACCGACGCCGTTATCGATGTTGACCACGGTGATCCCCACCGCGCACGAGGCGAGCATCGAGCCCAGCGCGACCAGACCATCGACCGACACGCCGTAGCCGACGCTGGTCGGCACCGCGACCAGCGGACGGTCGACCAGCCCGCCGAGCACCGAGGGCAGCGCCGCCTCCATGCCGGCGATCACGACCACGACCGCCGCGCCGCGGATCGCGTCGAGCCGGGCGAGCAGACGGTGCAGGCCGGCGACCCCGACGTCGCTGACCCGCACGACCGGCGCGCCGAGAAACTCGGCGACCAGCGCGGCCTCCTCGGCGACCGGCAGGTCGCTGGTCCCGGCGCACACGATCGCGATCGGTGCCGCCGCCGGCCGCGCCGCCGGCGCCCCGAGCACCGCGATCCGCGCCAGCTCATGGAACACCAGCTCCGGAACCAGCGCGCGCAGCGCCGCGGCCTTCGCCGGATCGACCCGCGTGGCGAGCGCCCCACCGGCGCGCCGCGCCAGCTCGCGCAGCGCCCCGGCGATCTGCTCGGGCGTCTTGCCGGCCCCGAACACCAGCTCGGGCACGCCGGTGCGCAGCTCGCGGTGATGATCGATCAGCGTCGTCCCGACCGCGTGTGCGACCTCGGCGTACGGCAGCTCGCCGAGCCGGCCGGCCGCATCTGCCGGAGATAGTGAGCCCGCGCGCACCTGATCGAGCACATCGAGCAACTCCAGCCGATCCACGGACAGTTCGTACCATGCTAAGCGAGCATGTGGCGTTTACTCCTGGAATCAGCTCGACCGCAGCCGAGGGCCGGCTCTACGTGATCACCGGCCAGTCGCTGTGCGTCACCTACGACGCCAGCGGCGGCGAGCCCCGGGTCCCGGTGGGCCCGGTGCCGCGCGCGGCGCTGTACCTGGGGGACCTGGCGGGCACGCCGTGCTTCGCGCGGATGCTCAACGAGGGCGAGCCGCCGCCCGAGGCCACAGATCCGATCGCGCTGCGCCAGCTGTTCGGCGCCCTGCCCGACGACGATTTCGGGATCGCCGGCCGCGCGCTCGGGCTCACCGCGTGGGACCGCGACCACCGCTACTGCGGGCGCTGCGGGTCGCCGACCGAGCGCTCGCAGACCGAGCGCGTCCGCACCTGCTCGCGCTGCGGGTTCGGCGCCTATCCCCGGCTGTCGCCGGCGATCATCGCGCTGATCGAGCGCGACGGCCGCGCCCTGCTCGCCCGCAACGCGCGGTTCCCGCTGCCGTTCTTCAGCACGCTCGCCGGGTTCGTCGAGGTCGGAGAGTCGCTCGAGGCCGCGGTCGCCCGCGAGATCCACGAGGAAGCCGGGATCGCGATCACCGACATCCGCTACTTCGGGAGCCAGCCGTGGCCGTTCACCGGCTCGCTGATGATCGGGTTCACCGCGCGGTGGGCCGGCGGCGACATCGTGGCCGATCCGACCGAGATCGCCGATGCCGACTGGTTCTCGCCGGACGAGCTGCCGCGGATCCCGCCCAAGCTCAGTATCGCCCGCGAGCTGATCGACGACTTCGTGCGCCGCCAGGGTGGCACGCCGCCCGCGTGACGCACCTGCTGCACGCCACGCCGCGAACCCACCCTCGCAGCGTCACCTGACGCTGGACGGCGGCCCCCGGGTCAGAACGGCGCCGGCCGGACGAGCTCGATCCGCCGGCCGGTATGCGGATGGCTGAACGCCAGCGCCTCGGCGTGGAGCGCGAGCCGGTGGCCCGCCGGGGCGGCGGCATCGCCGGCATCGCCGGCATCGCCGGCATCGCCGCGGCCGTACAGCCGATCGCCCTCGATCGGCGCGCCGATCCCGAGCGGGTGTGCCGCGTGGACCCGGAGCTGGTGGGTCCGGCCGGTGCGCGGGACCAGCGCGACCCGGGTGCGCGCCGCCGCCCGCGCGACGACCCGCCACTCGGTGCGCGCGGCCTTGCCGTGCACCGGGTCGATGATCTGGCGCGGCCGGTCGTCGAGGTCGACGCGGATCGCCAGCTCGACCACGCCCGCGTCGCCGGCGACCACGCCGTCGAGCCAGGCGATGTAGCGCTTGTCGATCTCGCGGTGGGCGAACGCGCGCTGCAGCGCCGCGTGGGTCCGGGGATCCTTGGCGAGGATCAACAGGCCCGAGGTATCGAGGTCGAGCCGGTGGACCACGCTGGCGGCCGGATGGCGCGCGCGCAGCCGGGTCAGCACCGAGTCGGCGAGCAGGCCGCTGCGCCCGGGGACCGACAGCAGACCGCACGGCTTGTCGACGACGATCAGCCAGTCGTCCTCGAGCACGACGCGCGGCTCGCCGGCGGCGATCGCGCCGGCGCCGAACACCGGCGGCGCCGCGTGCGGCAGGCCGTCGAGCATGAACGGCAAGATCGGGCCGCACTTGCCGCGGCACGCCGGGTAGAACCGGCCGGCGTGGCGGCCGCCGGTCGAGGGCGGTGCGCCCCACCACAGCTCGGCGAGCGCGACCGGCCGCAGGCCGAGCCGGTAGGCGTGGCCGAGCAGCTTGGGGGCCGCGCAGTCGCCGGCACCGCCCGGTGGCTCGCCGGGCGCGAACAGCACGCGCAGCGACCGGCGCTCGCCGCGCGCACTGGTGATCTCGTACGTGGCGTGGACGAGCAGCATCTGCTCGCGCGACAGCGCCGCGCGCTCGGCCTCGAGCCGGGCGAGCTCGGCGTCGAGCGCGGCGAGCCGCCCCGCGATCTCCGAACCCACCGCCGCGTGCGCCGACTCCAGCGCCCGGCGCTCGGCGGCATCGCCGCGGCTCGCCTGATCCAGCGCGTGCAGCGCCGCCGCATCGGGAGCCGCCGCGCGGATCGCGTCGCGGGCGGCGTGGCGCGCGGCTCGGCGGTCGCGGTGGCGCTCGGCCAGCTCGGCCAGCTCGGCGGCGTGGCGCGCGGTCAGCGCGGCATGCTCGGCGCGCAGCGCGATGTGGTCCGGCGCCGCGTGCAGCGCGTGCAGCGCGGCGTCGAGCGCGGCGAGCCGAGCCTGGCCGGCGGTCCAGAACGCCGCGCGCGCCGTGAGATCGTAGAGCGGCGGCACGAACCCGGGGACCAGCCAGGCACCGTCGAGCATGCCGGAGAACCCGCGCAGGTAACCGACCCGGCCGTCGGGCGCGACGACCACCAGGACCCCGAACATCTTGCCGCCGCCCGGCGCGTGCAGGCTCGCCTCGAGCGCGGGCCGCGCGCGGAGCCACGCGATCAGCGCATCGGCCGCGCGCCGCGCGATCGGGTGCGGGGCGCCGCCGGCGAACGGGCTGGCAAACACGGCCGGCAGCTCGCCCGGCGCCGTGCACGGCGCAGCACCAAGCGCAGGGTCTGGCGCAAGGCCTGACGCCGGGCCCGGCATCGAGCCCGGCACCTGGTCGAAGTACGTGACCTCGTCGGCGGCGGTCACCCGGCGCTACTTCTTGCGCTTGATGATCCGCACGCTCTCGATCGCGCGATCGCTGGCCTCGACGACCTCGAGGATGACGTGCGGCAAGCTCAGGATCTCGCCCTTGGCGGGGATGTGGCGGAGCTTCTCGATCAGGAACCCGGCGATGGTCTCGTAGTCCTCGCTCTCGGGCAGCCCGACGTCGAGCTCGGTGTTGATCCGCGCGACCGGGGTCCGCGCCGGCGCCCGCCACACGCCGGGCCGCTCGAGCCGGATCGCCAGCGGCTCGGTGTCGTACTCGTCGTCGATGTCGCCGACGATGATCTCGAGCAGATCCTCGATCGTGCAGATCCCGACCGCGCCGCCGTACTCGTCGACGACGATCGCCAGGTGCTGCTGCTCGGTCTGCAGCTGGACCAGCAGATCGCTCGCCTTCATCGTCTGCGGCACGTAGGTCGGCGGGTGCGCGAGGCTGGCGACCGTCTGGCCCTCGGGCTTGGCGCGCGACGCGGCCTGCAGCAGATCGAACACGTGGACGATGCCGACGATGTCGTCGACCCGCGACCGGTAGATCGGCATCCGCGAGTGCTGCTTGTCGGCGACCTCGAGCGCGGCCTCGGCGACCGCGGCGTCCTCGGGCAGCGCGGTGACCTCGGACAGCGGCACCATCAGCTCGCCGACCTTGTACTCCGACAGCTCGAGCACGTTGGCGATCATCTCGCGCTCGTCGGCGGAGATCCCGGGCTTGTCGGTCTGCGGGTCGCTCTCGATCAGCATCGCGAGCTCGTCGCGGGTGACGAACGCGCGCTTGCGGTCGGTGCGGGCGAGCCGGGTCAGGAGCCCCGCGTAGCCACCGACCACGACGACGATCGGCCGCAGGATGAACGAGGCGAGCCGCAGCGGGGCGGCGAACGCGTCGACCAGCAGATCGGCGTTCGACTGCACCGCCGCCCTGGGCACCAGGTGGCCGAGCACGAGCAGCGGCGGCACGGCGATCAGCGGCGCCCACAGCGCCGGCGTGCCCGACGCCGACAGCTCGACGCCGACCAGCAGCACCGCGATCAGCATCGCGAGGTTGGCGCCGACCAGCGTGGTCGCGCGGGTGACCTGCGGGACCTCGAGCATGCTCGCGGTGCGCCGGGCCGCGGCATCGCCGGCGACCACCCGGGCGCGCAGCCGGTTGCGATCGCACGCCGACAGCGCGGTCTCGGCGGCGACGAAGAACGCGCGCGCGAGCACGCACAGGACCAGCAAGAACCCGAGGTTGGCCGGCGCGATCACGGCTTGTCATCCGCGCCAGAGCGCTCGATCGCCGGCGGCGTGACCTCGCGGCGCCCGAGCTCGGCGAGATCGGTGGCCGGCGGCGTGACCTCCTCGACGTCGTAGGCCGGGCGCGGCGGCGGATCGACCATCCCGGGGTGCGAGATCGCGCCGCTGCGGTCGACCCCGCGGTGCACCAGCCCGTCGTCGCGTCCGTCGTCGAGCTCACCGTCGAACCCACCGTCCGACTCGCCGTGCGGCCCAGCGTCGAACCGACTGCTCGGTCGGCGGTTCGGCCCAGCGTCGAACCGACTGCTCGGTCGGCGGTTCGGGCCACCGTAGGTCCCATCGCCCTGCCCCGCCTCGGCGGCGTCGGCGAGCCTCACCACACCGGAGTCATCGAGCTCGTCCGGCCCGAGCGGGCCGCCGCTGCTCGAGCCATCGGCGAACCCGCCCGGCAACGCGGCGCCATCGAGCGCCGCGTCGGCATCGGCCGTGCGGATCGCCGGCCGCCCCGCGGTCCCCGCGCCCGGCGGGATCGAGCTCTGCAGCGCGGCGCGCTCGTCGCGCAGCACGCCGAAGATCTGGGCCAGCAGGTCATCCATCGTCACCAGGCCGAGGACCTTGCCGTACTCGCTGACCACGATCGCCATGTGGACCTTCTTCTGCTTGAAGGTCAGGAACAGCCGCTTGATCGGCGTGGTGCGCGGCACGAACAGCGGCTCGTGGAGCAGCTCGCCGAGCGGCCGGCCGAGCGGCTGGCCCGCGGTGGTGCGCACCAGATCCTTGGCGTTCAGGATGCCGCGCACGTTGTCGAGCGACTTCTGGTAGATCGGCACGCGCGAGAACCCGCGCGCCGCGAGCTCCTTGACCAGGCGCTGCGCCGGCAGCTCGTACGACAGCGCGAAGATCCGCTCGCGCGGCGTCATGACCTGGCCGACGTTCTTGTCGCTGAACTCGAACACGCGGTGGATCAGCCGGCGCTCGCTGGCGTTGACCTGGCCCTGCGCCGAGCCGGCGTCGACCAGGGTGCGGAACTCTTCCTCGGATAGATCGTGCGCCGGCCGCGCCCGGGCGGCGATCCCGAGCGGCCGCAGCACCGCGCCGGCCACCAGCTGGACGATCCAGCGCGCCGGGGTGATCGCGAGCTCGAACGCCGCGAGTGGCAGCACGCACAGCCGCGCCCACAGCAGCGGCGTCTTGGCGGCGAGCATCTTCGCGGTCAGCTCGGTGACCAGCACGATCATCGGCAGCGCGACCGCGATCGCGATCCAGAACGCCGACCAGGTCTCGTACCACCGGCACAGCACGACGTAGGCGAGCACCGCGAACCCGCTGTTGAACACCTCGTTGCCGATCAGCACGGTGGCGATCAGCTGGCGCGGCCGGGCGAGCATCGCGGAGATCCGGCGGTCGGTGAACCCGGCGGTGCGCGCCAGCTGCTCGCGCTCGATCCGGCGGATCGAGAACAGCGCGACCCCGGCGGCCGAGCAGAACGCCGAGAGCACCAGGCAGATCACCGCGACCGGGATCGCGACCGACAGCTCGGCGATCATGCGCCGTCTCCGCGCGACCGGCGGGGGGCCGCGGCCGGCGCGGCCGGGATCACCGGGAACGTCGCGGTGAACGTCGAGCCCTGGCCCGGCGCGGTGTCGACCCAGATCCGGCCGCCGTGGGCCTCGACGTAGGCCTTGGCGAGCGTGAGCCCAAGGCCCGTGCCGCCGAACGCGCGGGTCGACGACGAATCGACCTGGAAGAACGGCTCGAAGATCTTGGCGACCTGGTCGCGCGAGATCCCGATGCCGGAGTCGGTGACCACGAGCTGGATCGCCGGGCTGTCATCGGGGTCGGCGCGATGGCCCGGCCCGGCCCCCGGCGCGTGGCCGGCGAGCGGGCCGCGCCGCACCGCGATCCCGACCTTGCCGCGATCGGGGGTGAACTTGACCGCGTTGGACACCAGGCTCGACACGACCTGGCGGATCTTGCGGCGATCGCCGATCACCACGGTGTCGTCGCACGCGTCGAGCTGGATCGCGATCCCGCGCCGGCCGGCCTGGGGCGCGAAGGTCGCCAGCTCGCTCGCCACCAGATCGCCGAGCGAGAGCTGGGCGCGCTCGAGCGACAGCTGGCCCGACTCGAGGGTCGAGACGTCGAGCACGGCGGTGATCAGGGTGAGCAGCTGGTCGGCCTTGCCGAGGATCGTCGTCAGGTACTCGCGCTGATCGCTGGAGATCGGGCCGGCGAGCCCCTCGGTCATCATCTCGGCGTAGCCGATCACGCTGGTCAGCGGGGTGCGCAGCTCGTGCGACATCGTGGCCAGGAAGTTCGACTTCAGCCGATCGAGCTCCTCGAGCCGGGTCACCGCGCGCGACAGCCGGGCATTGTGCTCGGTGAGCTCGGCGAACGTCGCCCGCATCGCCTCCTCGTGGGTCGTCGCCGCGAGCTCGCGGGCGTAGGCGTGGTGGACCAACAGGTCGAGGGTCTCGACGCACAGCGCGAGCACGGCCTCGGCCTGGGGCCCCGACGCCGCGAGCCGGGCCAGCGGCGCGCCGCTGTACGCGAACTCGCGTTCGATCACCCGGTGGGTCACGTCCCCCGACACGGCCCCGGTCACGGCACCGGCCACGGTCCCCGGCACACGCGCGAGCCCGGCGAGCCGGCGGCCGGTCCGATCGTAGATCGTCAGCTCGCCGCCCAGCGCATGCGTGATGGCGGTCACCAGCTCGTCAAGCTCACCCGCAGGTACCAGACGCGCCAGCTCGATCGCGGCGTCGAGCGTGCTCACCCAGTGATCTTACCAGGTTCTACGACGCCTACATGATCGGCGAGCGCGCTCAGAAACGTGGCCGAGTCGAGCCCCATCCGGTCCGAAAGTCTCCGATCGGCGTCGAGCAGGTCCCACGCCCGGCCGACCAGATCGAAGAACGTCTCGACCACCCCGACCCCGGTGCGCGCACACGCTTCGTGGATCCGGCGCGCCGGATCGCCGAACCGGTCGACCTCGGCGAGCGGCACCGCCTCGGGCAGGTCGCGCTTGTTGTACTGCAGGATCACCGGCACCCGGTCGAGCCCGAGCGCCTTCAGGTTGGTCTCGAGGTTCTGCCACGACAGCCGGTTGGGCTCGCGGTGATCGGGCCGCGAGTCGGCGACGAACCCGACCGCGTCGGCCTGGGCGAGCACGACCTTGCGGGTCGCCTCGTGCACCGGCTGGCCGGGCACGGTGTAGACCTTGATCTGAAACGAGAACCCCGACGCGCGGAAGAACAGCGGCAGCAGATCGAAGAACAGCGTGCGGTCATCGCGGGTGTCGAGCGTCATCAGCCGGCCGCGGTTGAGCTTGTCGACCGCGCCGTGCAGCCCGCGCAGGTTGCTGGTCTTGCCCGAGTGCGGCGGCCCGTAATAGACGAGCTTGAGCGTCAGCTGTCGCTCTGCAAAGTCCAGCTGGGCCACGGCGCACCTTACCTTACTTGTTGGTTCACTTGATGGTCGATGAGCTCACCGGGTGGCCCGGGACCAGCAGTCGCACCGCGCCGCTGGGGGAAAGGCTCCCCGGAGCTCCGGAGCTGGTCGCAGGGGTGGTGAGGGCGTCGCCCTGGCGTACGCCGGCCTGGTGATCGCGCAGCACCGCGGCGTAGAGCAGGCCCGCGGCGACGATCACGACCAGGGTCACCAGCACGCCGGCGGTGGCGCGGAACGGCTTGCCCGATCCGGTGGGCCGCGTGGTCGCGCCGGCGAGCAGCGTGGCCTCGGCGGCGCGGCGCAGCCGCTCGAGCTGGCGCCCGGTGATGGGGTCGATGGGAGCGCTGGGGTCGATGGGAGCGCTGGGATCTGGGGTCCGCGTGCGCGTCCGGTAGCGGCCGGCGGTCCACGCGTAGGCGTTGTGCATCGCCGCGAGCTGGAACAGCTCGTCGTGGCGGGCGGCGTCGGTCCACTGCGCGGTGGCACGGAGCCAGGCGGCGTGCACCGGCTCGGCGACCGCGGCGTCGCGCGCGTCGCGGTAGGCCGCCATGCGGGCGGTCGCGAGGCCACACGTGGGGCACGCGGTCGCGCCGTCGCGCCGGGGGGCGCTGCACTTGGGGCACGCGGCGGCGTCGGCGGCCGCGGCGATGGCGGCGTCGGCGGCCACGGCGATGCCAGCGTCGGCGGCCACGGCGATGCCAGCGTCGGCGTTGCCAGCGTCGGCGCCGGCGCTGCCAGGGTCGGCGTCGGCGCTGCCGGCCCCGGCCGGCGCGCCGGAATCGTCGAGCCCGGGGCTCGTGGCCGCCGGGCGCGGCCCGAGCGGGCTGGTCGTCACGGACCCGCACGTCGGGCACGTCGCCCGGATCGTCTCACCGTCGAGCGCGAAGCTCGCGACCACCAGCTCGCGGCACGATCCGCATTCGACGCGCACTGGAGCGAAAGCTTGTCACAACGCGGGCCGGAACGGCACCGGCGTCGCGATCAGTAGAAAGATGAGGAGCATCGCGAACGCGAGCGCCCGACGCCGTGGATCGAGCGGGGTGTCGGTGACCGGTGGGTGATACTCGCCTGCCTGTCGCCGCATCCAGGCCAGCATCACGGTCCAGACCAGCCACGGCAGCAGCCCGGACTTGGCGTACGACAGCGCACCGAGCAGGTCGCGCCCGGCGCGCGCGGCGATCACGAACATCACGCCGCCGATCGCCACGCCGAACGCCGGCAGCACGATGTGGAGCCGCGCCGACAGGGTCTCGTGGGCCTGGCCGAGCGCCGCGCGCGCGATGTGGCCGCCGTCGAGCTGGCCGATCGGCATCAGGTTGATCATCGTGATCAAGAGGCCGACCCAGCCGGCGAACGCCATCGGGTGGAGGTGGACGTCGACCCCGCCGCCCGGCAGCCAGCGGCCGAACACCGCGTACTTGAGCAGCGCGTAGAGGATCGAGTTGCCCTCGATCGCGTCGTCGGGGCCGGTCGGGCCCAGGGTCGACATCGACAGGCCGATCGCGAGCAGCGGGATCGCGACGACCAGCCCGGCGATCGGGCCCGCCGCGCCGACGTCGAACAGCACGTTGCGGTCCGCGATCGGCTTCTTCATCCGGATCACCGCGCCGAGCGTGCCGAGCGTCAGGCTCGGCGGCAGCGGGATGAAGTACGGCAGCGAGACGTCGACGCCGTGCAGCCGGCCGACCACGTAGTGGCCGAGCTCGTGACACAGGAGGATCCCCATCAGCGTACCGGCGAAGTACGGACCGGCGGTCAGCCACGTGGTCACGCAGCACGCCGCGAACAGCCCGACATGGAGCGCGGCATACCGCACGCGGCGAGTCACCGCCGGAGCATAGCGCAGCCGGGCGCGATCACCATCGCCGCGGATCAGGGAACCAAGATCAGATCATCGCCCTGGACCTCGAGCACGCTCGGGGTGCGGAACACCTCGCCGTCGGCGCCGATCGAGGCCGCGCCGCATGCGCCGTCGGCGAGCTTGGCGTGGGCGAGCGCGGCGCGCAGGGCGGCGCGCGGATCGGGACCGGTCGTGCCGGCGGGGGTCGACCCGCTGCCCGAGGCGATCGCGGGGGCGGCCTCGGCGCGGGCGCCGGCGACCAGCGCGGCGGCGTCATGGGCCTGGGCCGCGGCCGTGCTCGGTGGACGATGCGCGCGGCGCTGGAACGCCTCGGCGAGCTGCAGCGCCGGCTCGCCGCCGAGCTCGCCGGCGAAGTCGTCGACGATCAGCGCGCCCTGCACCGCCGGGCCGCCGCGCACCGGCAGGCTCGGGTGATGCCAGCCGGCGCCGCCGACCAGCTGGACGATCTGCGGCATGTGGCCGCCGTGCTTGCGGGCGAGCCGATCGGGGTCGGGCGCGTCGGTCGTGCGCAGCTCGACGTTGTAGTACGGCAGGAACGCCGCGACGATCGCCGCGCGGTCGTAGCGGTCGGGGATGTAGAGCAGGGTGTACGGGATGTCGGGCGAGAACGTCGTCCACCCGGCCTTGCCGTGGCGCGCGAGGTGCGCCGCGAGCCGCGGGTTCTGCGCCGGGACCAGGCCGAGGAACGCCTTGAGATCGGGCTCGACGTCGCCGCCGGTCGGATCGTAGGTGCCCTGCGCGGTGACCTGCAGCCCGAGCCGGGTCGCCTCGGTGACGAAGCCCTCGGCGGCGTCGCGGCCGACGTCGTCGCGCGGGGCGAGCACGGCGACCGTGGGGAACCCGTCCTCGGCGGCGAGCTGGGCCACGGCGCGGCCCTCGTCGGCGATCGACGCCACGGCGCGGAACACCCCGGCGGCCGGATCCGCGCCGTCGCCGGGCGCCAATAGCGCGATCGGCAGGCGGTGCAGCGCGGCGATCCGGGCGGCCGCGATCGCCTCGCGCTGGCCGACCGGGCCGAGCACGCCGATCGCGCCTCTGGCGGCGGCCAGCTCGACCGCCGCCGCCGCGCCCTCCGGGGTGCCGTGGGTATCGAGGAACAGCCAGCGGGTGCCGGCGGCCGGCGCGAGCTCGATCGCGATCCGCAGCTCGCTGCCGATCGCCGCGTAGCCGCCCGACAGCGGCAGCAGCACGGCGACCAGCGTCGGATCGATCGCCGGGACGACGAGCTGGGCCGCGAGCTGGGCGAGCGCAGCGTGGACGGCGGGCTCGTCGGCGGCGTGGGCCACGCGCACGATCACCGCCTGGGCGTCGCGATCGTCGCCGCGGTGGTGCGCGAGCCGCGCGGCCCGCAGGCCGAGCCGGGCCGCCGGGGCGCGATCGCCGAGCGCGGCGAGCGCCGCCCGCACCGTCGGCTCGTCGTAGTCGTCGATCCGCGCCGGATCGAGCTTCGCGAGATCGACGTGCACCGGCGCCGGCCCTACTCCTGCCCCGGGTCCGGCCCCGGGTCCTGCCCCCGGCCCGGCCCAGGCCCAGGCCCCCGGATCGACCGTCGCGTCCTGTACGCCCGGCGCTCCCGGTGCCGCCGGATCGCGCGGCCCCGCCGTGGCATGGCCCGCCCGCAGATCATCGCGATCGATCCAGCTCGGGCCGCCCGGCACGCCCGGCTCCGGCTTCGGCCCGCAGCCGGCCGCGACCCCGGCCACGCAACCCGCGACGAGGCTCACCACCCCGACCGTCCTCGCTGCGAGCCACCGTCGCGTCATTTCCGTCACCCAGCGCCGCCGGCGCGCTTACTCGTCCAGCAGCGACCGCACGCGGTCGAGCAGCCGGCGCCGGGGCACCTCGCCGCCGTGCGTCGCCCCGATCAGCTGCGCGAGCTCCTCGATCAGCTGGCGCTGGCGCGCGGTCAGCTCGGTCGGGACCTCGACCAGCACGTGGACCAGATGATCGCCGCGCGGCGCGGTCTTGCCCGACGCCTGCGGGATGCCGCGGCCGCGGATCCGGAAGCTGCGGCCGGGCTGGGTGCCCTCGGGGATCCGCATCTTGACCGAGCCGTCGATCGTCTCGACCTCGATCACGGCGCCGAGCGCGGCCTGCGGGAAGCTGATCGTCTGATCGCTGCGGACGTCGAGCCCGTCGCGGCGAAACACCGGGTGCTCGGCGACCCGCATGCTGACCAGCAGATCGCCCGGCCCCGAGCCGCCCTTGCCGGGCTCGCCCTCGCCCTTGAACGTCTTGACCGTACCGGCGGCGAGGCCGGCGGCGACCACCACGGTGAACTCGCGGGTCTTGCCCGGCTCGCCGGTCGGGATCTGGATCGGCTTGTTGCAGCCGAACGCGGCCTCGACGAACGTCAGCTCGAGCGTGTAGCGCAGGTCGCGGCCGCGCTGCTTGCCGCGCCGCCGGCGGAACACGTCGTTGAAGATGTCCTGCGCCGCCTCGACCACCGCAGACAGCCCGCTCGCGTCGTCCTGGTGGCCCCAGCGATCGTAGCGCGCCCGCGAGTCGCGATCCGACAGCACCGCGTAGGCCTCGTTGATCTCGCGGAACGCCTCGCCGTTGGTCTCGGGGTTCACGTCCGGATGGTGCTTGCGCGCCAGCTCGCGAAATGCGCGCTTGATCTCGACGTCGTTGGCGTCGTGCGACACCCCGAGCACGCTGTAGTAGTCCCGCTTGCGGCGCGCCATCGATGACCTCAGTTCGGCTCGGTTCTACCCCTGGTTACCTTCCGGCTCCAGGATCATCCGCCGGCGCCGGGTCGGCCGCGGCGTAGATCGCCTCACCGATCCGCTGCGCCGAGACCTCGAGCCGGGCGACCGAGTCCTGGACCAGCGCGAGATCGTCGCCCTCCATCGCCAGCCTGCACTCGGCGAGCTCGACCACCAGGAATTCGCGCTCGGCCTCGGGCAGCAACGCCCCGAACTCTTCCATGGCTTTCTCGGAAGAGTAGAGCAAGCCCTCACCTTTGTTGCGCGCCTCGACCAGCTGACGCCGAATCACGTCGGCATCGGCCATGTCCTCGGACTCGGCGACCAGGCGCTCGATGTCGTGCTCCGAGAGCCCGGTGGTCGGCGTCACGGTCACGCGGTGGTTGCGGCCGGTGCCGTGATCGCGCGCGGAGACGCCGAGCACGCCGTCGGCGTCGATGTCGAACGCGACCTCGATCTTGGGCACCCCGCGCGGCGCCGGCGGGATCCCGGTCAGCTCGAAGTTCGCGAGCGATTTGTTGTCCTCCGCCATCTGGCGCTCGCCCTGCAGCACGTGGACGTTGACGAACGGCTGGTTGTCGATCGTCGTCGAGAAGATCTCGGTCGCGCGCGCCGGCAGCGCGGTGTTGCGCGGGATCAGCGGGGTGAAGATGCCGCCCATGGTCTCGATCCCGAGCGACAGCGGCGTGACGTCGAGCAGCAAGACCTCCTGGACCTCGCCGGTCAGGACGCCACCCTGGATCGCCGCGCCGACCGCGACGACCTCGTCGGGGTTGACCCGCCGGCTCGGCTCCTTGCCGAACAGCTCGGCGACCAGCGCCTGGATCCGCGGCATCCGGGTCTGGCCGCCGACCAGGATCACGACGTCGATGTCCTCGGCCGCCAGGCCGGCGTCCTCGAGCGCGCGCTGGCACGGCTCGAGCGTGGCCTGGACCAGCGGCTCGACCAGGAGCTCGAGCTCCTCGCGCTCGAACATCAGCTGCAGGTGGCGCGGCCCGTCGGGGCCGGCGGCGATGAACGGCAGGTTGATCTCGGTCCTGGTGCCGCTCGACAGCTCGATCTTGGCGCGCTCGGCGGTCTCCTTGAGCCGCTGCAGCGCCATCCGGTCGCCGCGCAGATCCATGCCGTCGTTCATCGCGGTGAACGTCGCGAGCAGGTGCTCGACGATCGCGTTGTCGAAGTCCTCGCCGCCGAGGAACGTATCGCCGGCGGTCGACCGCACGCGGAACACCCCGTCCGACAGCTCGAGGATCGAGACGTCGAACGTGCCGCCGCCGAGATCGTAGACCGCGACCCGCTGGGCGCCCTCGGTCTCGATGCCGTAGGCGAGCGCCGCCGCGGTCGGCTCGTTGACGATCCGCAGCACGTTGAGCCCGGCGATCTTGCCGGCGTCCTTGGTCGCCTGGCGCTGGGCGTCGTCGAAGTACGCCGGCACGGTGATCACCGACTCGGTGACCGGCTCGCCGAGCCAGTCCTCGGCGGTCTGCCGCATCTTCTGCAGCACCAGCGCCGAGATCTCGGGCGGCGAGAAGTCGCGGCCGCGGACCCGGACGTGCGCGTCGCCGTTGTCGGCGGCGACGACCTCGTACGGGCAGGTCAGCACGTGGCGCTGGACCTCGGCGTCCTCGAACTTGCGGCCCATCAGCCGCTTGACCGCGTAGACCGTGTTCTCGGCGTTGGTCATCGCCTGGCGCCGCGCGGCCTGGCCGACCAGCCGCTCGCCGGTCTGCGCGAACCCGATCACCGACGGCGTGGTCCGCGTGCCCTCGGCGTTGGCGATCACGACCGGGGTGTCGCCGTCGATCACCGCGACGCACGAGTTCGTGGTGCCGAGATCGATCCCGACCACCCGGCTCACGCCATCACCTCGCGCTCGCCGAGAGCGGCGAGACCGCGCCCCCGCCTGGTCATTCCGCCGGAGCCGCCTTCGCCTTGGCGACCACCACGAGTGCCGGGCGCAGCAAGCGCTCGCCCGACTTGTACCCGCGCTGCAGCACCTGCACGACGGTGCCGGGCGCCTGATCGCTCTCCTGCTGCGAGATCGCCTCGTGGAGGTTCGGGTCGAACGGCTGGCCGTTGGCCTCGATCGGCGTGACCTCGAGCCGCTCGAACGCGGTGGTGAACTGGCGCAGCACGAGCTGCACGCCCTCGATGATCGGGTTGGTGCCGGCCTGCACCGTGGCGTGCTCGATCGCGCGCTCGAGGTTATCGACGACCGGCAGCATCTCCTTCAAGACCCGGCCCTTGCTCTCGAGCTTGGCGTCGTCGATCTCGCGCTTCTGGCGCTTGCGCAGGTTCTCGAGATCCGCGGCGGCCCGCAGGTAGCGATCCCAGTTGTCCTTCTTGTCTTTCTCGAGGCCGGCGATCTTGGCCTCGAGCTCGGCCGCCGGGCCCGGGCCTGCGATCGTCGCCGGGGCTTCGACCTCTACCGGAAACACGCCCGTCTCGGCGACCTCTCCGGCGGTGTCCTCCACGGGAGGAGTGGCTTCGCCGGTGGGGTTGGATTCTCCGCTCATCGTCCCGACCATAACCACGTTTATTGCGGCCAGACCAGCGGCGGCCAGCCACTTGCTACACGTGAGATCTGGCTTCGGGCGCCCTGGCTGGGTTCAAGGCCGGTTCAAGAACCGTTGCCGCCGAGCTCGGCCAGGAGCTGCGACACGGTGTCGGCGGTGACATCCACGACCGACATGACCTTACCGTAATTCATCCGCATCGGCCCGATCACCGCCAGCGCGCCGATCGGCTGCTCCTCGGGCCCGTACGACACCGCGATCACCGAGCTCGACGCCAGCGCGCTGAGCGCGGTCTCGGCCCCGAGGAACACCTGCAGGCCCTCGGCGTGGCGGGTCCGGTCGAGCAGCCGGATCAGCGTCTCCTTGTCCTCGAGCGTGCGCAGCAGCTCGCGGGCGTTGTCCTGGGCGATCGCGTCGTCGATCAGGTTGGCCTGGCCGCTGATCAAGACGTCGGCCGAGCGCTCGCGCGCGACGAACATCGCGTGGCCGAGCCGGAGCGCGGCCGTCACCGCCTCGTCGTAGCGGTTCTTGTCCTCGCCGATCTCGCGCAGCACGCACTCGCGGACCTCGTCGAGCGTCATGCCCTTGAGCAGCTGGTTCAGGTAGTTGTGGATCGGCTCGAGCCGGCGCGGATCGACGTCGTCGATGATCAGCCGGTTCTCGATGCTGCCGTCGGTGGTGACCAGCACCGCGATCAGCTTGCCGTCGCGCAGCGGCACGAACTCGATGTGGCCGAGCCGCTGGTGGTCGGGGTCCGGCGTGATGATCACCGCGGCGTGCTGGGTCAGGTCGCTGAGCAGCCGCGACGCGCGCTGGACGACCTCGTCCGGGGTCGGCGCGATCACGCGCTCGCGGATCTCGTCTTTTTCACGCGCGGTCAGCCCGCGGACCTTGAGCAGCTCGTTGATGAAGAACCGCAGGCCCGACGCGGTCGGCACCCGGCCGGCCGACGAGTGGCGCTGCTCGAGCAGGCCGAGCTCCTCGAGATCGGCCATCACGTTGCGCACCGTGGCCGGCGACAGCTTGAGGTCGTGGCGGCGCGTCACCGTCCGCGAGCCCACCGGATCCCCGACGTGCAAGTACTCGGTCACGACAGCGTGCAGGATCTTCTGCGCCCGTCGCGATAGATCGGAACTGCTCATCGAGTACTCGGTAGCTTAGCACCCCAGGTCGCGACCACGCGGGCCGCAATTCGATCCGCCATCAGAAAGCCGCGCAACGTCGGGCAGATCTGGCCGTCGCGGCGGTCGGCGAGCCCCCGATCGACCAGCCAGCCGGCGAGCCCGGGAGCGGCGGCGAGCGCGGCCTCGGCCACGCCGTCCGACGTCCGCAGCCCGAGCCACGCGCGATCGGCCGCCAGCTCGTCGGCGGTGCTGTCGACGACCTCGGCCGGCGTGCCGGGCGCTGCGAGGTACTCCGAGGCGCGCCGCGGGTTGGTCGCGCGCCGGCCGGTGCCGCCGGGGCCCAGCGCGAGCGAGGCCGCGCCGACCCCCAGGCCGAGGAACGCGGCGCCGCGCCAGTACAGCGAATTGTGAACCGCGCGCTTGCCGGGCCGCGCGTACGAGCTGATCTCGTAGTGCTCGTAGCCGGCCGCGGTCAGCCGGTCGTGGGTCGCGACGTAGAGCTCGGCCAGCGCATCCTCGGACTTGGGGACCAGCCGGCCGTCGCGCACGCGCTGGCCGAACGCGGTGCGGTCCTCGATCGTCAGCTCGTAGATCGACAGGTGATCGGGCGACAGATCGAGCTCGGGTGGGGTGGCCGCGTCGGGCCGGGCGCGGCCGTCGGGGTCGGCGACGCCACCGGGGTCGGCGACGCCACCGGGGTCGGCGACGCCGAGGATGAAGTCGGCCGACGTGGTGAACCCGGCGGCGAGGCTCCTGGCGATCGCGGCGCGGCCGTCGCCGAACCGGTGATCGCGGCCGAGCGTGACCAGCTCGCCGGGGGCGAACGACTGCACGCCGATCGAGATCCGGTTGACGCCGGCGGCGCGCCACGCGGCGAGGTTGGCCTCGGTGCAATCGGTCGGGTTGGCCTCGATGGTAATTTCTATAGAGAGGGGGCTTTCCCGCCCCCTCTCTCGCGGCAAAGCCGCTCGATTCACCCCTCCGCGCGTCGCGTCGCGCGATTCGTCCTCCGGGCCGTCCTCCGCGTCCTCCGATAGGGAACGTTCCCGGCCGTCCTCGCCACCCGGCGCCGGTGTGCCGGCGAATCGCGCGCGGATCTGTGCGATCGCGGCCGCGATGCAGTCGGGCCGCCACAGCGACGGCGTGCCGCCGCCGAGGTAAATCGAGACCAGGTCACCGGAAAATCCCGGCGCGCGCAGCGCCAGCTCGCGACCGATCGCGTCGAGGTAGGCGTCGTGCGACGGCGGCCCGACCTCGACGGCAAAGTCGCAGTACGGACAACGCTTGCGGCACCACGGGTAGTGGAGGTAGACGCCTAGCTCAGGTATGCCAGCACTCTATCTCGATAACGCGGCGTCGACCCGGATCAGCGACGACGTCCTCGCGGCGATGACCGAAGTGATGCGAACGGCGTGGGGCAACCCGAGCTCGCAGCACCCGCAGGGCGCCGCGGCGCGCGGCCACATCGCGCGGGCGCGCGAGCGCTTGCTCGCCGCGTTCCACGACGATCCGGCCGCGCCGGCCGGCGACATCGTGTGGACCAGCGGCTGCACCGAGGCCGACGCGCTCGCCGTGCTCGGCGCCGCGCGGACCCGGCCCGGCGCGATCGTCATGTCGTCGATCGAGCACGCCGCGGTCGGCGCGCTGGCCGACAAGCTCGGCGACCGCGCGGCGATCCAGGTCGCGCCCGGCCCCGACGGCGTGA
>DATBBB010000091.1:0-8804 GCA_036271215.1 Kofleriaceae bacterium
GCCAAGGACGAGGCGCTCGCCGTGCCGAGCAGCTCCGCCGAGCACCTGATGACGCCGGTGACCCAGACCGGCGCGGTGCTCGGCACGCCGGCGTACATGTCGCCCGAGCAGTTCGCCGGGGCGCCGGTCGACGCGCGCGCCGATCAGTTCGCGTACTGCGTCACCGCGTGGGAGGCGCTGTGGAAGCAGCGGCCGTTCGACGGCGCGTCGTTCGCGCAGCTGAAGGCGGCGATCTCGCGCGGTGCGCGCCGCGCGCCACCGGCGTCACCCAGGGTCCCGGGCCGGGTCCGGCTCGCGCTCGAGCGCGGGCTCGCGGTCGATTCCACCGCGCGGTTTCCGACGATCCACGCGCTGCTCGATGCGATGCGGCCGGCGGTGCGCGGGCGCCGGCGCAAGCTGGTCGCAGCCGCCGGGGCCGTGGCCGCCGTGGCCGCCGGGGTCGCCGCCTGGCTGGCGCTGCGCGCCCCCGCGGTGCCGTCGTGCGATGGCGCCGGGGCCGCCGAGCTCGCCGCGATGCGCAGCGATCTGCCGGCGCTGCTCCGCCAGCGCGGCGCGGCCAAGATCGCCGTGCAGGCCGACGCGGTGCAGTGGCGCTACACCGCGCGGTTCCGCGACAACGCCGAGCGCGCCTGCGAGGCCGGCCACCTGCACGAGTGGTCGCCCGAGGTCATCGCGCAGAGCCAGGCCTGCTTCGCGATCACCGGGCGCACCGCGGCGCTGTTGCTCGCCGGCGCCGATCCGGGCAAGCCGATCGACGCGCTGCGCCGGCTGCGCCGGCTGCCGGCCGACGATCAATGCCGCAACCAGAACCACCTGGCGTCGCGCCCGCCGATCCCGCGCGATCCGGCGCAGCTCGACGCGCTGACCGAGGCCAAGGCCACGCTCGCGGTCGGGTTCGACAGCGCCGACGACCACGACTTCGTGCAGCTGAAGCAGGCGATCGCCGTGCTCGAGGCCTCGCCGGCCCACAAGGATCCCGGGATCGCCGCGGGCCTGATCGTGCTGCGGGCGTGGCGCGCGTACGACGACGGCCACGCCGCCCTTGCCCGCAAGCTGTTCGTCGACGCCTACTACGCGGGGCGCGCGATCGACGACGACCAGATCTCGAGCGTCGCCCTGATGCAGCTGATCGGCAGCGCGCCCCAGCTCGGGCTCGAGCCGGCGGCGGTCAAGGAGTGGCTGCGCACCGCGCTCGCCGACGCCGACCGGATCCGCGCGCGGTCGCCGTGGCTGGCCGGCGAGGTCTACGTGACGGCCGCGCAGGCGGCGGACTCCGGCGAGGATCCCGAAAGCGCGCTGGTGTTCGTCGCGCGCGCGCGCGCGGTGCTCGAGCCCGGCACCCGGGGCTGGATCGAGACCCTGTCGATCGAGGGCGCGTCGAAGATCGGGTCGGGCCACATCGAGGACGGCATCACGGCCTACGAGTCGGCGATCGCCCAGGACATCGCGGAGCTCGGCCCCGACGACCCCGAGGTCGCGTCGCTGCTCGGCAACTATGCGTCGTCGCTGCTCGACGTCCAGCACCTCGACGCCGCGCTCGACAGCGCGGAGCGCGCGATGCAGATCATCCATAACCTCGCCGATCCCAACGACGACCGGATCGACCCGATCCGGGTCAACCTCGCCGCGGTGCTGATCAGCGCCAACCGCAAGGAGGAGCAGGCGCTCGCGCTGCTGCGCACGGCGCGCGCCCACTACGTCCAGCGGTTCGGCGCGACCACGCCGCTGGTCGCCAACATCGACTCCAACCTCGCCACGATCTACAACGATCGCGGCGACTACGATCAGGCGATCGCCGCGCTCGAGTCCGCGCTCGCGATCGACGAGAAGCTGCTCGGCAGCGACCACGCCGATGTCGGCGCGGTGCGGTTCAACCTCGCGGCGGCCTACCGGTTCCGCGGCGACTACGACCGGGCGATCGCCAACGCGCTGCGCGCGGCCGAGATCTTCGGCAGCAAGAGCCCGGGCTCCGACCGCCACCGCGGCGCGCTGACGATGGCAGCCAACGCCGCCAACGACGCCGGCGACTTCGCCCGCGGCCTCGAGCTCAGCGCCCGGGCGCTCGACTTCCCCAGGCCCGCCGAGGGCATCCAGACCACCGCATGGTCGAAGGTCGAGCATGGCCGCGCGCTGATCGGCCTGCACCGCCCGGAACAGGCGCGCCCGTTCTTGATCGAGGCGCGCGCCGGCTACTCCCAGATCGTGATGCCGCAGCGCGTCCAGCAATGTGAAGCGTTGCTCGCGAAGCTGCCCGCGCTGAAACAGTGAGTGCACCGCGGCGGCGCGCCCGGTCCCGCGTGACGCGCGCCCGCGGGTGATACCGTGCTCCGCGAGGATCGCTATGGGCACGCAACACCTGCAGTTCTGGCCGCAAGTTCCGCGTCACCTCACCATCCCGGAGACCTCGCTGTGGGTCAACGCCGAGATCTCGGCGACCCGGTTCCCGCACAAGCCGTGCCTCAACTTCTACGACAGCATCCTGACCTACGCCGAGTTCCGCCGCGAGGCCGAGCGGCTCGCAGGCTACTTGCAAACGGTCTGCGGCGTGCGCCGCGGCGACCGGGTCGGGCTGTACCTGCAGAACTCGCCGCAGTTCGTGATCGGCTACTACGCGATCCTGCGCGCCGACGCGATGGTCGTGCCGCTCAACCCGATGCTGCTCACCAAGGAGATCGAGCACATCATGACCGACAGCGGCGCGCGGACGCTGATCGTCGCCCAGGACCAGCTGGCGCGGGTCGAGCCGCTGCTCGGCGCCTCGGTGGCGCAGCTGATCGTCGCCGCGTACAGCGACTACCTGACCGCGCCGACCGACCTCGACGTCCCGGCGTGGCTCGCGGCGCCGCGCCAGCCGGTGCCGGACACCGCGGGCGTCGTGGCGTGGAGCGCCGCGCTGGCCTCGGGCGCGCCGCTGGGGCCCCACCTGGCGACCGCCGATGACCTGTGCGTGATGCCGTACACCTCGGGGACCACCGGCAACCCCAAGGGCTGCATCCACCGCCACCGCAGCGTGATGTTCACCGCCGTGGCGGTGCCGCAGTGGAACCGGATCTACCAGGACGAGACCGCGCTCGCCGTGCTGCCGTACTTCCACGTCACCGGCATGCAGAACAGCATGAACTCGCCGATCTACACCGGCGCGACGATCGTGCTGTTGCCGCGCTGGGACCGCGGCGTCGCCGCCCAGATGATCCGGCGCTACCGCGCGACGTCGATCTCGACGGTGCCGACGATGATCGTCGATCTGCTGTCGAGCCCGGACCTGCCGAGCTACGACCTGTCGAGCATCCGCTGGCTCGGCGGTGGCGGCGCGGCGATGCCCGAGGCGGTCGCGCACAAGCTCCAGGAGCTGTGCGGCCTGACCTTCATCGAGGGCTACGGGCTCAGCGAGACGATCGCGCCGACCCACATCAACCCGCCGCACCGGCCCAAGCGGCAGTGCCTCGGCATCCCGATCTTCGATACCGACGCGCGCGTGGTCAACCCCGACACGATGGCCGAGCTGCCGGTCGGCGAGGTCGGCGAGATCATCGTGTCCGGCCCGCAGGTGTTCGACGGCTACTGGAACAACCCCGAGGCCAACGCGGCGTGCTTCGTCGAGCTCGACGGCAAGCGGTTCTTCCGCACCGGCGACCTCGGCCGCACCGACGACGAGGGCTACTACTTCCTGGTCGACCGGCTCAAGCGGATGATCAACGTCGGCGGGTTCAAGGTCTGGCCCGCCGAGGTCGAGGCGATGCTGTACGCGCACCCGGCGATCCAGGAGGCGGTGATCATCGCGCGCAAGGATCCGCGGCGCGGCGAGTGCGTGAAGGCGGTCGTGGTGCTGCGGCCGGCCGCGCGCGGCGAGGTCGACGAGGCCGAGCTCCTGCGCTGGGCGCGGGACAACATGGCGGCCTACAAGGTCCCCGCGGTGATCGAGTTCGTCGACGCGCTGCCCAAGTCTGCGACCGGCAAGATCCAGTGGCGCGCGCTGCAGGAGCAGGAGCAAACCGGGTAAACTGTCGTGTGGCCGAACTCGAGGAACGCCAGGCCCGCGAGCGCGAGATCCAGGTCCTGTGCGAGGCGGGCGCGCACCCCGAGGCGACCACCGCCGCGCTGCGGATGTACGGGATCGAGCTGCTCGGGTTCCTGCGCGCGCTCGCCCACAACCACGACCTGGCCGCCGAGGCGTTCGCCGAGCTCGGCGAGGACGTCTGGAAGGGCCTGCCGAAGTTCCGCTGGGATGCGTCGCTGCGGTCGTGGCTGTACCAGCTGGCGCGCAACGCGCTGGCCCAGCTGCGCCGCGATCCGCGCCGCCGGCTCGACCGCAACCTGCCGCTGTCGATCGCGCCCGAGATGGCCGCGGTGGTCCGCACCGTCACGCTCGAGATCCAGCGCACCGAGGTCAAGGACGAGTTTCGCCTGCTGCGCGAGCAGCTCGATCCCGAGGAGCACGAGATCCTGCTGCTCCGGCTCGATCGCGGGCTGGCGTGGAAGGACATCGCGCGGATCATGGGCGGCGACGACCAGCTCGACGCGCGGGCGGCGGCGCTGCGCAAGCGGTTCGAGCGCGCCAAGGAGCGGCTCAAGAAGCTCGCGATCGAGCACGGCCTGCTCGGCCGCGACTAGCTCGCGCTCGCATTCGCACGGCTCAGCAGGCCTGGTGGTGCTCGGCGGCCGACGGGTGGCGCAGCGGCGGCAGGTGCGGTGGCCGCGGCGCGGCGTCGTCGTCATCGTCGGCGATGTCATCGGGGGTGTGGACCTGGGCCTCGATCACGACCGGCAGGCGCAGCGAGTTGAGCACCAGGCAGTACTGCTTGGCGTCCTCGAGCGCGGTGTCGACCCGCGCGACGTTTCCGGCGATCGAGATATCGAGCTCGAGCACGATCGACGTGAACATCAGGCCCTCGGGCGTGCGCTCCACGGTGCCGCTGGCCTCGGCGTCCCATGACAGGATCTCGATGCCGTCGCGCGCGGCGAAGGCCTCGAACGTCGTCAGCATGCACAGGCTCAGCGACGACAGCAGCATGTGCTCGGGCGACCACGCGTTGGCGTCGCCGTTGCGCTCCGGGGCCGGACCGCCGTCGAGCGGTGGCCGCGGCGGAGCCTCCATCCGCGCGCGCGAATCGAACGTACGGCTGAGCGAGGCGCTATAGCGGTGGGGAAACGGAACCAGCATGTCGGGACATTGAGCACGAAGTGATCCAATCGCGGTTGACGGCTCACGG
Organism: Kofleriaceae bacterium; assembly: GCA_036271215.1. Taxonomy (GTDB): domain Bacteria; phylum Myxococcota_A; class Polyangia; order Haliangiales; family Haliangiaceae; genus JABFXX01. Next base: position 5,211 of record DATBBB010000091.1, read on the forward strand.
GCTGCTGTGAACGGCGCCTTCGAGCGCTGGCGCTACAAGCGCACGAGAAAAACGCTGTTTCATGCGAGCAAAACACTGTTTCATGCGAGAAAGACGATTTCTCGGTACCGAGTTTCCCTCGGTGTCCGCGTAGGCGAAATGTGCGCTGTGCGCCGCCGCATGCGCTCCGAAGCACGCGCCAGGGAGACCTCGCGTGAGCCCGCGATCCCGGGCCCGAGACTGGATAAACCCTCGGTCGCAGAAACCGACGTGGGGAGGCTCACCGCCAGGCGTGTAGGCTTTCGTAGGCTGTCATGCCCGGCCCGTGCCTGGCGCAACAGTGTTGGCAGCGAGACGATGGTTTTGTTTGAAAGCCGGTCCCGGGGTCACGAGTATCGCCCTCGTGAAACAACTCCTCCAGCTCGCCATCGCCGTCTCCCTCGCCATCCCTACTGTAGCCAGCGCCGGGGTTTACAACATCCACGTCGGCGGCATCTGTAGCTCCGATTTCGGCTCGACGCTCGGCCAGTGGTCCGGGGAGACCAGCATCAACGCGCCGATCGACCAGAGCACCAGCATGGTGACCGCGACCTCAAACATGGTCACCGTGCTCAACCAGTACTGCACCGGTAACAACCTCTGCTACGTGTACGTGTACTCGAACGGCGGCGCGGTCATGTCGCGCACGCTCGCGCTGAACACCACGGCGTGGAACATCGGCTACGTCGCCGCGTCGGCGAGCAACGAGGGCGGCAGCGAGCTCGGCGGCACCGGCTACATCGGCGAGGTGTTCGGCGGCTGTACCCTCGCCGGTCACATCGGGGTCAGCGATCACCGCAACGGCTGGAACCACAACGACACCCACGGCATTGTCACCGGCATGATCGCCGGCGATGGCTGGCTCTCCCCGTACGTCCAGTCGGCGATCCTGCCCGGCCACGACGACGGCGCGGTGTCCGAGGCATCTGCCGGCGGCTACGCCGCGGCCGGCAGCCACAGCTCGATCTGCGAGGCCGGCACCAAGTACGCCAACCACCAGGCCTGGTATTCCTGCGAGTACGGCTCGCTCAACCACCTCGACATGAAGCTGAAAATGGTTTGCGACGATGGCGGTCTGACGAGCGGTTGTCCTTAGATAGGGGACGTTCACGATCTGCCGCGCGGGACGACCTGATGACATGCATGATTGATCGTGAGCGCTCGTCGTAAACCAGTCGCCGCGCCCGCCGCGGCGTGGCCCGGGCGGTGGTCGATCGCGATCGCGGTCGGTGCGCTGATCGTCGCGGCGATCGTGTGGTGGCACTCCGCCCGCGAGCCGCTCGAGGCCGCCGGCACGCGCGTGGCGCACGGCCCCACGGCTCAGGCGGCCGCGCCACCGCGCGCGGTGCTGCCGCCGCCCCCGGTCGCGCCCTACCTGGGCGGCGCGGGGATCACGCGCGACGATCCGCTGACCGCGTACCGCAAGGCCAACGTCTATCCGCCGGCGTCGCGGCCGCTGGCCAAGGATCAGCTCGACCTCTTGCAGCCGAACCGGCGCCAGGAGGCGATGCACCGCACCGATCACGACGAGCACGTCAGCTACCTGTTCACCGCCGATCGCTACTTCGTGATCGGCGACGCGATGCTGAACGCGACGCTCGAGGCCCAGCGCGACGGCGTGCCGATCCCGGTGACGGTGACGCAGTCGTACGCCGTGGTGCTCGACCCGGTGACCCACCAGGAGCCGCCGATCCAGCTCAGCTACGCGCCGGGCGCCGGCCAGGCGATGGCGGCGACGTTCGCGCCGGCCAAGCTCGGCCTCAAGCGCCAGGCGGCGATCGCGATGTACATCGAGTTCGACTACGGCACCGGCAAGCAGGTCGGCCACTTCGACTTTCAATACACGCCGGCCACCGGCGTCCCGGCGAAGTTCTCCGGCACGTTCCGCGACGCGATCGACGCCGGCTCGCTCGTGATCCACGCCGGGGTCGAGGTCACGACGCCGGGGCACTACGTGATCGACGCCAACCTGTTCGACGCCGCGGACCAGCCGGTCGCGTGGACGCGGTTCAAGGGCGACTTCACCGCGGGCAGCCATGACGCGGACCTGATGTTCTTCGGCAAGGTGATCACCGACGCCGGCGCGCACGGCCCGTTCCACCTCGGCCAGCTGCGCGGCGCGCGCTACGTGCCGGAGCTCGATCCCGATCTCGAGCAGATGCCGCCGTACACCGGGACCTACACGACCCAGGCCTACGCGACCGAGCAGTTCTCCGACGCCGAGTACGACAGCCCCGAGAAGCAGCACATGATCCAGCTGCTCGGCAGCGACGCGTCGCATCGCGGCGGGGCCGGCGGCCACGCGCCGCCGCAGCCCGACGGCAGCGGCGCGGGCAGCGACAAGTAGCGGCGGCCGGCTGCGCCTATACGGCAGTGATCGCCGGCTCGCGGACTCGCCGGCTCAGGGCGCCGGGGCAGGGCCCCAGTCGATCCCGGTCGCCGTACCGCTCCAGACCTTCACCGCCTTGCCGCTTCCATCGGCGTTGGTGATGAACACGCCCTCGCCGGCGCGCGCGAACGCGATCGCCCGCCCGTTGGGCGAGAACGCCGGCTCCTCGTTCGAGCCTTCATTCTGGGTGATCCGCGTCGTGGCCTTGGAGTCGAGGTCGAGCGAGACGATGTCGTACGTCGAGCCATCGCGCGTGGTGTACGCGATGATGTGCTTGCCGGCCTTGGGTGACCAGGTCGGCGTGGTGTTGTAGCTGCCGTTGAACGACACCTGGTGGGCCGCGCCGCCGCTCGCCGACGCCACGAAGATCTGTGGGCCGCCGTTGCGGTCGCTGACGAACGCGATCTGGCTGCCGTCGGGCGACCACGCCGGCGACGTGTCGATGCCCTTGTCGTTGGTGATCCGGCGGACGATGCTGCCGTCGGTCGCGCTGATCACGTAGATCTCGGGGTTGCCGTCCTTGGACAGCGTCAGCGCGATCTGGCTACCATCAGGCGACCACGCCGCGCCGGTGTTCATGCCGCGCTGGCTCGACAGCTTGACCGGCCGCCCGCCGCTCGCCGGCGCGACGTAGAGGTCGGGGTTGTTGCGCATGAACGACGTGTAGGCGACCTTGCCGCCCGACGGCGCCCACGCCGGCAGGATGTTCTGCGAGCTGTTGTTCGAGACCTGGTAGGGGTTGGCCCCGTCGAAGTCCATCGCGTAGATCGCGCTGGTGGTCTTGCTCTTGGCGGTGAACACGATCTTCGAGCCGAAGAACCCGGGCTCGCTGGTGTAGTACTTGACGACCTCGTTGCACCAGCGGTGCGCGACCGAGCGGTTGTCGCCCTTGGGATAGGTCTTGGTCAGGACCGGCGCGATGCCCTTGGAGATCTCGTAGAGCCGGAACTCGACGCCCGAGCCGGTCACGCGGTACTTGGTCACGCCGAACGCCCCGACATCTTTCCATTTCTGCGGATCGATGCCGAGGCCCTCGGTCTTGAGATCGGCGAGGAAGCCCTGCGGGTCGAGGACCTTGAACATCCCGGCGACCGAGAGATCGAACGACGCGATCTGCGCGATCTCCTTCGCCGCCGGGTCGCTGTCGGTCGACATCGGCACCGCGATTGGATACAGGGTGCGGTTGG
>DATBBB010000092.1:0-58095 GCA_036271215.1 Kofleriaceae bacterium
GGTCATCGCCTTCGAGCGGGCGCGCGCCTGCTTCGCTGCCACGGCGGACGCCGACGGCGAGCGCGCGGTGGTCGAGTTCCTGGAGCGGCGGACGACGGTCACGTCGGGGTAGGTCGCGAGGCCCGTCGCCTTGGAGCGGACGCGGACGTCAGAGGTCAGCACGCGGCAGGGTTGGTCGCGCAGCGCGTTCGACAGCGCGGCGCCGATCGCCGCGGTGAGCGCACCATGCGCGATCGACCCGCTGGCCATCGCGAAGATCTCGCCGTTCAGATACTCGTGCTTGGTGTGGCTCGCCGCCTCGAAGACGAGGTACTCCGCGTAGCTCAGCCGAGCGATGGCAACGGGCGGCATGCCGCCAGTATGGCACCGCCGGTGCGAGCTCAGCGTCGGCGAAGCGCGCGGGGACGCACGCGGCAGCATCGAGCGCCTCGCATGCGCGAGGCTGCTGCGCACCGGATGTGGAAGGCGTCGATCAGCGGGCCCAGAGCTCGACCTTGGCCTGGGTGCCGCCGACCAGGTTGCCGTAGCGGAAGTCGACGCGGCGAATGATGCGGGCGCCGCCGGGCAGGTCGATGTTGCGCGAGGTGGTGTCGCGGCCGAACACGAGGCGAGTCCGCGGCTCCCAGCGCTCGCCGTCGCCGAACGTCACGACCATGTCGTAGATCTCGACCGGGGCGCGCTCGACGACGACCATGATCTCGTGCCAGCGGCCGTCGCCGGCGCCGACCGGGATGACGTCGTGGTCGGCGCCACCGTTGACAAACCGCTCACCGAGGTAGGTGAAGCCGTTGCGCATCGCGTGGGCCTCGGCGGGGCGGGCGGCGGGGCCGGCGGACACGACGCAGGCGCTCGTGCCGAGGCCGACGGCGAGCGAGAGGGCGAGGGTGCAGTAAGACAGGATACGGGATCTCATGGTGGGACAGACCCTGGTTCGCGGGATGGGTTAAACGCCAGTGCGGAGGCCAGTCAGGTGCCGGGTACCGGAGGACCGAGGTACCGACGATACTGACTGAAGGTACCGGCGATACTGAGGTGCCGGAGATGCCGGAGGTACCGGAGGTACCGGAGGTAGATGAAGACCCGTTGAAGATCGGAAGGAGGGGAGCCGGGGATTACAGGCGGCCTGTGAACCCGGCTCTGCTGGCGCAGCGACGTGGATCACGCGCGCCGGTCCGTTCACGGTGGGATCTGCGCAGGCCAAATTGCGTCCGGAGTAAAGAAATCGCGGAGAGATGGCGAAGCGGTGCGCGAGTTTCGCTATCTTGGCCGGACGGTGGTGCGACCTCGATGGTGACGCTCGAGGATGTGGAGCGAGCGATCGCGGTGCGCGATCCTCGGCTCGGCGCGCTGGTCGTGCGCTACCTGGCGCAGGACGATCCGGAAGACGGGCGGAGCGAGCTGTCACCGACCGCGGTGGCGGACGACGACGACGACGACGATGATTACGACGACGACGACGATGATGATGACGACGATGATGCCGGCGGTGGTCGTGGCGGTTCGAGCGACGAGCACGAGAACGAGCACGAGGATGACGAGGTCGTCGACGTCCCGGCCGGCGCGTTCACGTTGCACCGGCTGAACGCGGCGGTCTCGACCCGCGGGCTGGCGAACAAGACCGCGACCGAGCGCAAGCTGGCCCGGGGGGCGGCGTTTGCGGCGGCCGAGGCGTCGCCGTTCGCGCCGCCGCGGCTGCGGCTCGGCAAGCTCCTGATCGATCTGTACGAGCGCGGCGATCCCGATGGCCGCGCGGCGCTGCTCGAGGTCTTCGCCGAGGGCACGATGAAGTGGGGCGTGTGGCAGGCGGCCAAGGCGATCTACAAGCGCGCCGAGGATCGCCACGACGCGGCGCTGTGGGGCGTGCTGGCGTTCCGGTTCGACGCGATGCGCTCGACGCGCTACGAGACCAGCGAGATCGGCCCCGGGACGCTGCTGTACCTGCGGCGGCGGGCGTGGCGCTACCTGCGGCTGCTCGGCCAGGCGGTGCCCGAGGCATATCCGGTGTTCGCGGTCGAGGTACTGCGGCACTACCCGGCGAGCCACGATCGCAGCACCGCGTCGTGGGTCGCGGCGCAGATCTGGAACCACGGCGGGCTCAAGGGCGGGCGGGGGACGGCGACGTTCGGGCTGCCGAGCCGCGGCGATCCGCGGGCGTTCCCGCAGGCGTGGAAGCTGTCGCCGGCGCCGCTGTTGCGGCTGCTCGAGGCGGCGGGCAACGAGCTGGTGTGCGACTGGGCGATCCGCAGCCTGCGAGCGGACCACCCGCTGGCGCTGCGCGCGGTCGAGCCGGCGTGGCTGGCCCGGCTCGGGCGGCGGCCGGTCGCGGCGATCCATGCGTTCGTCGTGGCGCTGCTGCGCGACAGCCCCGAGCTGCACCAGAGCAAGCTGCGCGAGCTCGGGCTGCACGACGTGGTGATCGGCTTTTTGCGCTCGGCGTCGCCGGACGCGCGGCGCTATGCGCTCGAGTATGCGGCGGCGCACGCGCCGGACCTGGCGGTCGACGACCTGATCGCGCTGATCGAGGACGGCGAGGACGACGTCGCCAAGTTCGCGGCGGCGCGGCTCGAGGCGATGGCGCCGCGCGAGCTCGGCGTGCGCGTGGTGCTGCGCCTGCTCGGCGTCGACGCGGCGCCGTGGGCGGCGCGCAAGCTGGCGGACGGCTTCGCGCCGGCGGACATCGACGCCGCGCTGTTCGTCGAGACCGCGGCGCGCGGCAACGACGCGTTCGGCCCGCTGATCAAGTTCTGGAACGACAAGCAAGCCGCGATCCCGGCCGGCCACTGGCGGGCGCTGCTCGACGACGAGCGGTTCGCCGGCGGGTGGTCGCTGCGCAAGATCGTGCAGACCGCGCTGACCGAGCTCGGCAAGCGCACCGCCGACGAGATCGGCGCGGCGTGGATCCAGAAGTCGCTCGAGGATCGCGCGCGGACCGACGCGGTGGCGCGCTGGCTCGACGCCGGCATGCTGTCGGGCGACGCGCTCGACGTCGAGTGGTTGAAGCGCCTGGTCGGCAAGCCGCGGCTGCGGCCGATCGCGCTCAAGCTGCTCGCCGATCGCCGCCGGGTCGCGCCGGCGCGGGTCGGGCTGGGCTGGCTGCTCGAGCTGGCGCGGTCGAGCGACGCCGAGCTGGCGCAGTTCGCCCAGCGCATGCTGCTCGAGAGCTTCGAGCCCGGTGACTTCGCCGATGGCGGCGACCGCGCCGCCGGGGTCGCGCGGCTGTGGGAGCTGGCGACCGGCGCCAGGAGCGCCGAGGCGGTGCGCGGGTTCGCCGCGACCTACCTCAAGGCGCACCATCCGGATCTCGGACCGCGGCTGGCCGAGGCCCGCGCGCTCGGCATCAAGCCCCGGCTCGCCCACAATGCCTACCCGCTGGCGACCGTGCGGCCGCTGCTGTTCGACGACCGCGCGGATGTCCGGCGGCTCGCGGTGGCGATCGCCGGCGAGGAGATCGTCCGGTGGGGCGATCAGGACCTCGTGTACGAGCTGGCGAGCGCGCCGCACAAGGAGCCGCGCGGGCTCGGCGGCGAGCTGTTGATGGGCGTGATCGTCGAGGGCGATGTCCGCCGGGTGCCGGCGGCGTGGCTCGACGGCCGGCGGCTGTTCCAGCTCGCGGAGAGCCCGCACAAGGCGGCGCGCGAGGTCGCGTTGACCTTGATCCGCCGGCTGTACGATCGGGTCGGCGGCGCCGAGCGGCTGGCGTGGCTGATGGACAGCCCCGAGCGCGACGTCCGGCTGTTCGCGGTGCGGCTGTTCTGGGATCGCCACCGGCCCAAGCCGTGGCCGGCGGACCTCGCGCCGCGCAAGCCGATCGGCGCGGTGATCGGGACCGAGCGGTTCACCGACCTCGCGGCGCTGCGCCAGTTCGCGCGCACGGTGCTGTTCGGGCTGCCGCCGGGGCGGATCGGCGAGCGCGATCCGATCGTCGAGGGTGCGCCCAAGCCGGAGCGCGCGCTGCCGGCGAGCGTTGCCAAGCGGCGGCTGATCGAGGCGCTGCGCGACGTGGCGCTCGAGGACGTCGAGCTGGCGCGCGCGGTGGCGCCGGTGCTCCAGGAGATGAGCGAGTCGCTCGCCAAGGGCGAGTGGCAGGCGAGCGTGCAGGCGCTGACCTCGCTGCGCGCGCACCACGCGGAGGCGCTGTGATCGCGATCCGGAGGCCGGCGTGACGCACTACGGCCCGTGGGTCGAGCGGCCCCTGGCGATCGCGGTCGAGCGCGACCGGATCGCGGTGGCCGGGCGGCGCGACGTCGCCGGCGCGGCGGTCGCGCGGGTCCATGTCGTGCGGGCGTCGCTGCTCGACGGCAAGGGCGCGATCGTCTCGCTCGAGGCCGGCGGCGCGATCCACGCGCTGGCGTTCGCCGGCGAGGATCTGCTGATCGGCGGCGGCGATGACGGCCGGCTGATCGCGTGGGACGTCGCCGGGCAGCGCCGGGTCGCCGAGCTCGCGCTCGGATCGGCCGTGCGATCGCTGGCGCTCGATGCCGGCGCCGCGCGCGGCGACGCGGGCGCGATCGCCGTCGGGACCGCGGACGGCGCGCTGCACCTGATCCCGCTGGCGTTCAACAACGCCGCGCCGGCGTTCGGCGCGGTGGATCGGCGCGCGCTGTCGGACGGCGCGATCGGCGCGGTCGCGTGGGACCCGGCGGGGGTGTGGGTCGCCGGCGGCGCCGACGGTCAGCTGTGGGTGATCGGCGAGGCCGCGCGCGCGGTGGTGCCGGGCGGCGACGGCGGGATCCGGGCGATCGCGTGCCTCGGCGATGGCCGGGCGGCGATCGGCTGCGGCGACGGCAGCGTGCGGCTGTGCTTCATCGTCGGCGACGTCGAGGCGGTCGACCGCAGCGGCGATCACGGCCATGACGCCGCGGTCCGCGGGCTGGTGCTCGGACCGGTGGTCACCGACGACGCCGGCCGCGAGCTGCCGCGCCGGATGTTCAGCGCGGGCGAGGACGGCGCGCTCAAGGCCTGGTTCGTCGACGGCAACCGCCGGCCGCGCACGATCGAGCTCGGGATCGGGCCGGCGAGCGCGCTGGCGTTCGCGCCGGGGCCGGTGGTCAAGCCGGTCGCGGTCGACCAGGCGGTCGGCCGGCTGTGGATCGCGAGCACCCAGCGCAGGATCGCCGCGCTCGCGCTCGGCCCCGAGGTCGAGCCGGTGGGCGATCCGATCGCGATCGGCTCGGCGCTCGACAGCCTCGAGGCCCAGCTGCGCGAGGCCAAGGCCGCGGTCAAGGTCAAGCGCGCCGCGGTCGACGCGCTCGCCGGGATCGCCGAGGACGAGGCGCGCGTGCTGCTGGACCTGGCGCTGGCGAGCGCGCCGCCGGAGGTCCGGATCGCGGCGACCCAGGCGATGGTGCGCTCGGAGCGCACGGCGAGCCGGCCGGCGCTGCGCGCGGTGCTCGGGGGCGAGCCGGCGGAGCTGCGCGGCGCGGCGTTCGCGGCGCTGTGCGAGCTGGAGCGCGACCAGCCGCTCGCCGCGGTCCGCGCCGGGCTCGCGATCGTGCTCGAGGACGTCCGGGTCCGTGCGGTCGAGGCGGCGCTCCCGCTGGCGCGCACGTCGGTGATCGCCGCGGGCCTGATCGCCGAGGCGCTGCGCGATCCGCACCCCAGCGTGCGGCGGCGTGCGTACGCGGCGCTGCGCGAGATCGCGCGCGATCCGATCGACGCGATCCGCACGGCGCTGGCGCGCGGCACGCCGGATGTCCGCGCCGAGGCGCTGCTCGATCTCGGGTTCGTGGTGCGCGACGCCTCACCGGCGGCGCGCGCGATCACCGCGGGTGCGTTCGACGACGCCGACGCCGGGGTCCGCAGCGCGGCGTTGCTCGCGGCGATCGTGCAGCGCCCGGCGCTCGCGGCGCGGCTGACCGCGGTGCTGCCGGCGCCTGCGGTGACCGCGGCCGCGGGCTCGGCGGGCAAATCCGGCGCGGGCAAGTCCGCCGGTGCCGCGCCGGCGACCACGTCGCGGCTCGCGCAGGTCGATCCGGGGCTGGCCGATCGGTTCGCCCAGGAGGCGCAGCGCACCCAGCTCGCCCTGCCGGCGGATCGCGACGGTGCGCTCGACGACGAGCAGCTCGAGCCGCTGTTCGCCCAGCTCGCGTGCCGCAGCGCGGACGCCGCGATCCGCGGTGCCGGCTGCCTGCTCGCGCTCGGCGATCGCCGGGCGGTCGGCGCGGTGCTGCAGCTGACCCGCGAGGCCGATCCGGTGCTGCGCCGGGCGGCGACCGCGAACCTGGTGCGCGCGCTCGCGGCGTGGCCCGACGAGGATCGGCTGGCGACCCGGCTGTCGTGGCTGCTCGATGACGGCGACGCCGAGGTCCGCGGGTTCGCGTTCGACGCGCTGGCCCGGGCGGCGGCCGAGGGCGGCGCGGCGGCCGAGCTCGAGCTCGCCGAGACCGCGCTGCGCACCAGCTGGGACGACATCCGGGTCCGCGCGCTGCAGATCCTGGTTCGCGCGGGCGCGCCGGGGACGCCGGTCGCGGCGCACGGCGATCGCCTGCTCGGCGACGCGCTCGACGACGAGGCGGCGAAGGTCCGCAACGAGGCGTTCCGGACCCTGCAGGTGTGGCACGGCAAGGCGCCGCGGGTCCCGCTCGAGCGCGGCGCTCGCAGCCGGCACGGCGATCTGCGCGCGCAGGTGGTCGCCGAGCTCGATCGCCGGCGCCAGGGCAAGCAGTCCTCGGCCGAGCTCGATCGGCTGCTGCTCGGGCTGGTCGGCGATCCGGTCGCCGCGGTCGGGCTCGCCGCGTATGCCGCGCTGACCCGCGCGCCGGCCGACGGCGATGGCGCGGGCGCGGCCGCACCGGTGGCGGCCGAGGTCTACCTCGCGGCGATGGCGTCGCCGGCCCCGTCCGTCCGCGCGGCGGGCGCCAAGGGTGCGGCCCGGGCTCCGGCGGCGGCGGTGCGCGGCCGGCTGGTCGCGCTGGTCAAGGACGATCACCCCGAGGTCCACGGCGCGGCGATCGAGGCGCTCGACGCGGTGGCCCCGACCGACGCCGAGGGCTTCGCGCTGGCGTTCGCCTCGGTGTTCTACGAGCTGGCTGTCCGCGCCGGCGAGCTGTGCGGCCGGCGGCGCGACCCGCGCGCGGTGGCGCCGATGCAGCGCCTGCTGGCGATCGCCAAGACCGAGCTCCACCGGCCGGCCGATGGCTTGCGCCAGCGCGCGGCGCGGGCGCTCGCCGATGTCGGCGATCCGGCGACGATCGAGTTTCAGCTCGGGCTGATCGAGGACGGCGATCCGATCGTCCGCGAGATGGCGGCGCGCGGCCTGGCGACCGCGGCCCAGCCCGGTCACGAACCGTCGAGCGCGGCGCTGGTCTCGCTGCTCGGGCACGCCGATCTGCCGGTGCGATCGTGGGCCGGCGAGGGCCTGGCCAAGCTCGGCGATCTGCGCGCGCTGCCGGTGCTCGCCGGTACCCAGCGCCACGATCACCGGCCGCTGCGGATCGGCGCGATCGTCGGGTTCGTGGCGCTCGGTCCCGACGGCGTGCGCGGGCTGCGCCAGGGGCTCGAGGATCGCGACCGCGAGATCGCCGACCTGGCGTTCGCGGTGATCGTCGCGCGCGACGCGGCGCTGGCGGCGGCCGGGATCGCGCCGGACCTGCTGGTCGATGCGATGTCGAGCCCGAGCCCGGAGATCCGGTTCGCGGCGGCGCGGCTGTTCGAGCGCCGCGCGGCGGGCGAGGCCGCCGATCCCGAGGTCATCGCCGAGCTCGTCGGGCCGCGCAAGCCGGACAAGGCCTCTGACCTGAAGGACTGGCCGGCGGCGGCGCGCCGGGTGGCGATGCTGCAGGTGCTCGGCGACGCGATCGCGAGCGACGAGCCGGGCCGGCGCTACGCGGCGACCCAGGTCCTGGCGCTGCGCGGCCAGCCGCTGACGTTCTGGCGCGAGGCCGCGCGGCTCGCGGGGCCGGGGGCGTCGGCGCCGGCGCCGCACACCAGCTGGTCGACCGAGGCGCGGTCCGCCCGCCGGACCGGGTGGCTGCGCCGGCTGGTCGGCGAGCGCCGCGATCCGGAGGCGAGCGAGCTCGAGACCCTGGCGCGGCTGTTCGCGCGCGCGGGGCGCGCGGCCGACGGCGAGGCCGCGGCGGCCCAGCGCCTGGTGTTCGGGGTCTACGCCGGGTTGATCCGCCAGGCGCCGGCGCGCGGCGCGGCCGACGAGACCCATCGGGTGCGGCGCGACGCGATCGCGCGGCTGGTCGAGCTGGCGCGCGAGGACGCGGTCGGCGTCGAGGCCGTGCTGCCGGTGCTCGGCCACGCGGTCGGCGATCCGCACCACCTGGTGCGCCAGGCTGCGATGGCCGCGCTGCGCTCGCAGTATCCGATCGGCGCGCTCGCCCCGCTGCAGATGGCGATCGCGGGCGCGGCCGACCTCGGCAAGGCGGCGATCGACGAGCTGGTCGGGCTCGCGGCCGGCGGCGATGACCGGGCGCGCGCGCTGATCCGGGCGGCGCTCGACGCCGACGACCCGCAGGTCCGGGCGCACGCCGCGGCGCGGCTGGTCCGGCTGTACCCGGCGGGCAGCATCGAGCCCCGGCTGATCGCGGCGCAGAGCCGGCACGCCGACGTCCGGCTCGGCGCGATCGCCGAGCTGGCCCAGGCCGCCGACGGCGCGCGCGGCACCGATCCCGCGGCGCGCGCGGTCGGTCAGGCGATCGCCGACGCGCTGATCGGCGCGCTCGGCAGCGAGCACGCGGACCTGCGGCTGCGCGCGGCGGTCGCGCTCGCCAGGCACGGCAACCCGCTCGGGATCGAGGTCCTCGGCGGTTTCCTGCGCAGCGCCGATGACGGCGACGAAGCGCTCGAGGCCCTGGTCGGGCTCGCCGATGGCCGCGCGGGCGCCGGCCGGGGCGCGGGCAGCGATGACGGCGCCGGGGCCGCGGCCCAGGTGATCGCGGCGCGGCTCGACGAGCTGCGCGCCACCAGCGAGGACGATCGCACCGGGGTCGAGCCCGACGCGCTGATCGAGGCGCTCGGCACGCTCGGCCACCCGCTCGGGGCGCCGCCGCTGGTCCGCCGGCTGGTCGACGTGCCGGCCGGCAAGGAGGCCGACGCGCTCGAGATCCTGGGCGTGGCGCTCGACGCGGTGCTCGCGATCCTGCGCGACCGGACCGCCCGGCCGCGCATGCTGTCCGACGGCCGGACGCGCCATCGGCTGCGCGACGAGCTCGCGCTGACTCACCTGGGCGACCTCGCGCGCAGCCCGCTGGTCCAGGTCCGCACCCGGGTCGCCGCGGCGCTCGGCGACGTCGACGCGCGCGGCGCCGAGGACGTGCTCGCCCGGCTGCTCGCCGACCGCGATCCCGAGGTCCGGACCGCCGCCGCCGAGGCGCTCGCGCTGCGCGCCGAGTACGTGCCCGACGCGACCCTGGCGGCGCTCGAGGCGGCGTTGCGCGGTGGCCGCCGCGAGCTGGTGCTGCCGGCCGCGCTGGGGCTCGCCGCGCGCCGGCGGCCCGAGGCGTTCCAGCCGCTGCTGCTGGTCGCCAAGGCCGGCGAGCCGGCGGAGCAGGCGCGGGCGGTGGTCGCGCTCGGTTCGCTCGGCGATCGCCGCGCGCTCGATCACCTGCTGCCGCTGCTCGACCCGGAGCCCGACGACGAGGTCGCCCGCGCGCTGACCCCGGCCGCGGCCGAGGCGCTCGGCCGGCTGTTGCCGGCGCTGACCGGCGACGAGGCCGCCGCGATCCGCGAGCGGCTCGAGCGGCTGGTGGCGTCGGGCGTCGGTGCGGTCCGGCTGCGCGCGCTCACCGGGCTACGCTTCGCGGGCCTGCTCGCCGTGCTCGAGGCGGTGGCCACCGATCGCGAGGCCCAGGGCGGCGTCCGCCAGCACGCGATCGAGCAGCTCGGGCTCGCCGGCGCGGCGACCAGCGAGCCGGTGCTCGCGGAGCTGTTGTCCGACGACGATCACGCGGTGCGCGGCAAGGCCAACGCGGCGCTCGCCAAGGTGCTCGGCGGCGATCGCACGCGGGTCAGCCTGCACGGCCTGGGGTCGGCGCACGAGCAGATCAGCCGGCCGGCGGCGCGCTACCTCGCGACCGCGGGCGATCCGGCGATCCTGGTCGCGCGGCTCGGCGGCGTGCAGAGCGCCGAGGTCCGCCAGATGCTGCGCGAGGGGCTGATCCGGCGCGGCGCGCTGCCGCGGGCCGAGCTCGAGGCTGCGCTCGGGGCCGCCGAGCCGACGCCGCGCGCCGAGGCCGCATGGATCGCGGGCTATGCCGGCGAGGCCGCGCAACCGCTCGCGGGGGCGATCGCCGCCTCGGTCGCGCGCAGCGCGGGGCAGCTCGCGCCGGTGCGCTATGCCGCGCTCGGGCCGGCGCAGCGCGCCGAGATCGAAGCCGAGTGGGCGGGGCTGTGGGCGGCTCGCCGGCTGGGCGCCGCGGCCGGGGGCGCCGCGGCCGGGAGCGCCGTGGCCGGTATCGAGCCGACCGCGCGCGCGGTGCTCGCCGAGGATCGCGCGCCGATCGCGCTGCGCCGAGCAGCGGCGTCGGCCCTGGCGCAGGCCGCCGGCGCGTCGTCGTCATCGCCAGCGGGATCGTCGTCGGGCGCGTCGCCGGCAGGGGCATCGTCGTCGCTCGGGGCGCTGGCCGGCGTGCTGGGCGACGTCGATCGCGAGGTCCGCGCCGTGGCCGCATACGCGCTCGGGGCGTCGTCGGCGGGGTCATCATCGTCGGTGGGGTCGTCGTCGATCGCGACGGCCGTGCGCGGTCTGGGCAGCCGCGCGGATGCCACGACGATCGCCCCGGCGGCACTCGCCGCTTGGCCGGTGCTCTCCCGCGAGCTGATCGCCGAGCCGGCGACCCGCAGCTGGTCGCTGGCGGTCAGCCTGATCGGCCGCCGGGTCGACGAGCTGATCGCGATCGCCACCGCCAAGGACGCGGGCGCCACGCGGCTGGTCGCGATCGCCGCGCTGGGCCGGCTCGGCGGCGATCGCGCACTGCAGGTGCTGCGCGCGATCCACGACGACGACCGCGAGGACGACGCGGTCAAGCTCGCCGCCTGGAAGGCGCTCAAGCGGATCGCACGCGGCGTCGCCAAGGTCTACGCCGAGGGCCAGGACAAGGGCCCCGATGACGCCGTGGCCGGCGGTGGCGATGCGTCCGACGGTTCAGACGACGACGAGGACGATTCGGACGACGACGAGGACGACTCGGATGACGACGACGATTCGGACGACGATGAGTCATCCGGCGATGATTCGTCCGACGACGATTCGGACGATGATGACGATTCGGATGACGACGACGATTCGGACGATGATGACGAGTCCGATGATGAAGAAGAGGAGGACGACGATGACGAGTGATCGCGCCCGCCTCGCGCCGATGACGATGGGCCGGATGTTCGTGGGTCGGATGACCGCGAGCCGGCTGATGCTGGGCCGGGCGACCGCGGACCGGACGCCGACGTCTCAGGTTCGCTGCGTGGCGGCGCCGGCGCGGCCGCCCTCGGCGGGAGGGTGCGCGTGACCGAAACGTTCGCCGTGCCGGTCGCGTTCGGCCAGCCCCGGGTCACGACCGATGCCGACGGTGGCATGCGCGTCACCGTGCCGACCGACGGCGAGCGCGGCGACGTCGCGCTGTGGGCGCGGCTGCACCGGCCGGGCGTGGCGCGCGACGCGCTGCTCGCGATGGGCGACGTGCTCGCGAGCGATCTCGGGCGCAAGGCGACCGATCGCGCCGAGTACCTCGCGTACCTGATCTCGCGCGGCAAGGGCGTCAGCAAGCAGGTGTGGGACGCGCAGAAGGAGTACCTGGCGCTGCAATACAGCGCCGCCGCCAAGCAGGCCGAGCCGCTCGATCCGGTGCTCAGCGTCGCGGCCGACGCGGTGCGGCTCGAGGTGATGTCGCGCGACGAGTCGACCTACGCCCAGCTCGCGCTGCGCCGGCCGGCCGCGCTGGTCGACGCCCAGCACCCCGGCGATGCCGGCGGCGCGCGCGGCACCACGTTCATCGATCTGGCGCCCGCGATCGCGTCGATCGCCCGGGTCCGCAGCTACCGGCCGACGACGCTCGAGCTCGCGCCGGGCGCCGAGCCGGCGGCGCGCACCAGATCGGTGCCGCTGCGCTGGCTGCGCGCGTTCGGCCAGATGCAGGCGGCGTCGCTGTTCGCCGCCGATCGGTTCGAGCTGTCGCCGATCGATCTGTACAACGTGCTGCTCACCCTGCGGATGCGCAAGGCGCGGACCGCGCCGCGCGGGCTGCGCTACGAGCTGGTGCCCGGCGAGCCGCCGCGGCTGGTGCTCGAGCCGTGGGATCTGGTCGTGCGCAGCACCGGGGCGCCGTACCGCGGCGCGCAGCCGCGCGTGATCCGGACGTGGGGCCGCCAGCGGCTGAACACGCTCGCCCGGGTGTTGCCGCACGCGCGCCGGTTGTCGGTCGCGGTCTCCGGGCCGGGGTTGCCGTCGATCTACGTCGTCGATCTCGGCGACGCGACCCTGTCGCTCGCGCTGTCGGGCTGGACCGACGCGAGCTGGGCCGGCATCGCGTCGTTCGATCTGCTCGCGGCCGACGACGATCCGCGCCAGGTCGACGCGGTGGTCGGCGCGCTGGCGACCCCGCTGACCGCCGACGCGCTCGCCGATCGGCTCGGCCGGCCGCGCCCCGAGGTCCGCCGCACGGTGCTCGCCGCGCTCGCCCAGCTCCGGATCGGCCACGATCTCGCGACCGGCGAGCTGTTCGCGCGGCCGCTGACCAAGGCGGCCGTGCCGCCGGCGCAGCTGGCGTTCCGCGACGCGCGCGAGGCCGCCGCGCACCGGCTGCTCGCCGAGCCCGGCGCGGTGACGTTGACCAAGGTCCACGATCAGGGCCACGACGGCCGGTCGATCGAGGGCCAGATCGTCGACGCCAGGGCGCACCGGACGTTCTATCCATCGTTCACGATCGACGCCGAGAGCCGGACGTCGGCCGCGACCTGCACGTGCAGTGCGGTCCGTCGCGCCGGCATCAAAGAAGGCCCGTGCGAGCACATGATCGCGCTGCGGGTGCGGTATGCTCGCGAGCAGGCGCGGCTCGAGGCGGCGCGCCACACGCCCGAGGGCCGCGCGCTGATCACCGCCGAGACCCGCGTGCTGATGCGGCGGACCGCCGCCGGCGCCGAGACCTACCGGCTGTCGCTCGACGGCCGCACCGTCACCACGCGGTTCGGGCTCGCCGGCGATGCCTCGCCGCGGCTCCAGCGGCTCCAGTTCGATTCGGTACCGGATGCGCGTACGGCCTATTTCGAGCGACTCGAAGATCTGTCACAGAAAGGATATCTCGATGCGACCCAGGACTAGCAATCTGGGTCCAGACTCGGTCACGGCGTACGCCCACCCAGCGTCCGCGTGCTTCGTTTTGCGGGAGGAGTCGAATCCGTTAGCCAGCGCTCCGGCGCAAGGGCGGCGTCGCGCCGTCCGGGCAAAGTCACTGGCCATTCTCCACAAGGTAGGCTGTTCTTGGTCTGCTCGCCCAGCAGGGGTACTGCGCGCGGGCTCAGCTGGACCAACCACACGACCGCGGTTTGTGCCCACGCGCAGTACCCCTGCTGGGCGGCAGACCGGTGAGCCTACCGTGTCCCATGAGGGATGTAGCGGATTCGACTTCTCCTGCGCTTGTTGTTGTATAGGGGGCTTTCCCGCCCCCTCTGGTCCGGCAGAGCCGGCCCATTCACCCCTCCGCGCGTCGGGTCGCGCGATACTTCGATCGATCGAGGCTCGTCGTGGCGACTGACGATCTCAAATGGGACGAGGTCGCCGCGGCGGGCGGGATCCGCGACTGGGTCGATGCCCAGATCGCCAGTGCCGGGCTCGCCGATCCGGGCGGGACCTCGGCGATGACCGACGCCGAGAAGAAGCTGTACAAGGCGCGCCGCGAGGAGGAGCGCAGGGTGCGCCGCGAGCTGTATCGCCGCGCGTGGCAGGCGTACCGCCGGTCGCACATCGTCCACCTCGGGCCCGGCGTGTTCTGGCACGACACCGCGGATGTCGATCGGTTCGACGCCGACGACCCCGAGAAGAAGCGCCAGGACAACGCGCTGCCGGCGCTCGGCGACGTGGCGGGGCTCGCCAAGGCGCTCGGGTTGACGATCCCGCGGCTGCGCTGGCTGGCGTACCACCGCGAGGTCGATACCGGCACCCACTACCACCGCTGGACGGTGCCCAAGCGCGACGGCTCGCGGCGCCTGATCAGCGCGCCCAAGCCCGAGCTCAAGGCGGCACAGCGCTGGATCACCCGCGAGGTCACCGAGCACCTGCCGGTCCACGGCGCGGCGCACGGCTTCCTCACCGGGCGCTCGATCGTCACGAACGCGCGGGTCCACGCCGGCGCGCGGATCGTCGTCAAGCTCGACATCCGCGGGTTCTATCCCACGGTGACGATGCGGCGCGTGAAGGGCCTGTTGCGGCGCGCCGGGCTCGGCGAGCAGGTCGCCACGGTGATGGCGCTGCTCGCGACCGAGTCGCCGCGCGAGGAGGTCGTGACCCACGGCAAGACCTACTTCGTCGCGCTCGGCCCGCGCTCGCTGCCGCAGGGCGCACCGACCAGCCCGTCGATCACCAACGCGCTGTGCCTGCGGCTCGACTGCCGGATGGCGGGGCTCGCGCGCAAGCTCGGCTGCCGCTACACGCGCTACGCCGACGACCTGACGTTCTCGTGGCACGGCGGTGCCGCGGCGCACGTCGGGACCCTGCTGCGCGGGGTCGGGATGATCGTGCGCGCCGAGGGCTTCGAGATCCACACCAAGAAGACCCGCGTGATGCGGTCGGGCGGGCGCCAGAAGGTCACCGGCCTGGTCGTCAATCAGGCGCCGGCCGGCCGGCCGGTGGTCCGGGTGCCGCGGGTGACCCAGCGCGAGCTGCGCGCGGCGATCAAGAACCGCGAGCTCGGCCGCCCGGGCAAGGGCGAGACGCTCGAGCAGCTCAAGGGCATGGCCGCGTTCGTGATGATGACCGACCGCGAGCGCGGCGCGGCGTTCATGGCGCGCATCGATCGCTTGATCACCGGCGGTGTGCCCCCGACCGCCGCCCCGACCGCCGCCCCTCCGACCGCCGACGATCCGAAGGACAAACAACCATGAGCGATTGGACCGTGCACCTCGTGTTCGAGGAAGGAACGTCGAGCAAGTTCTGGCGCGCGCGGGTCGAGGGCAAGACGCTGTACGTCAACTACGGCAAGATCGGCTCGGCCGGTCAGACCCAGGTCAAGGACCTCGGCGATCCGGCGGCCGCGGCGGCCGAGTACGACAAGCTGGTGCGCGACAAGCGCAAGAAGGGCTACGAGCCCGCCGGCGCCGACGGCGCGCCCGCCGGTGCCGGCGACGAGGATGACGACGAGGGTGACGAGGCCGCCGGCGACGATGCCGGCGACGAGGATGGTGACGGCGAGGACGATGACGACGACGCGCCGCGCGGCAAGAAGCCCGGCAAGGCCGCCGCGCCGGTCAAGGCAGCGCCGGCACCCAAGCCGTCCGCACCGGTCGCGTCATCCGCGTCCGCCTCCTCGTCCTCGTCTGCGTCGACCTCGGGCGCCGCGAGCACGCCGGGCCATCGCCTGGTGCTCGACGCCGGCAACCGCAAGGTCGAGGCGACGCTGTACCTCGACGGCAAGACCGTCCGCATGGACTCGACCGAGAGCTACGCCAGCCCCGACGCGGCGAGCAAGGCGTTCGAGCGCCTGAAGAAGCTCCTGGCCGGCGAAGGCTACAAGCCGGGCTGAGTCAGCGAGTCCTCGAGTCGCGTCGTCCGCGTCGCGCGTGCGTCGCCCCGGCGCCCGCGATCAGGCCGCCGCCGACCGCGCACGCGGCGAACAAGGCCGCGTCGATGGGGTGGATGATCCAGCCGGTCGACCACGCGAGCGGCGCGTCGGCGTGGTGCAGGCGGTGGCATCGCGGCCGCCGGACTTTCGGCGACCGTGGCGGCAGCACGGCGGGTTCGAGCGAATCGGACATGGAGCTCCAAGCTTTCACTCCTACAATCGCCGGCGATGACGACCCGCACAAAGCCGCTGGTGGTGTTCGCGGTGCTGGTCGTGCTCGGAGGGCTGGAGCTGGTGCGGCTGGGCAACCCCGATCCGGCGCCGGCCGACGCCCCGGCGGATCAGTTCTCGGCGGCGCGCGCGATCGCCACGTTGCACGCGGTGTCGCTCGATGCGCCGCACGCGATCGCCACGCCGGCCCACGACGTGGTCCGCGATCGAATCGCCGCGGCGCTGCGCGCGCTCGACTACCAGGTCGAGATCGAGCACGCGTTCGCGTGCAACGCCGGCGCGAGCTGCGGCGAGGTCGACAACGTGATCGCGCGCCGGCCCGACCCGCCGGTCGGCAACGCGGGGGCCAAGGCCGCGGCCAAGGCCGTGATCATCGCCGCGCACTACGATTCGGTGCCGGCCGGGCCGGGCGCATCCGACGACGGCACCGGGGTCGCCACCGCGCTCGAGATCGCGCGCGCGATCCGCCACGAGGCGCTGGCCAACCCGGTGGTGTTCTTGCTCGACGATGGCGAGGAGGCCGGGCTGCTCGGCGCCGAGGGCTACCTCGCCGACGCCGGGCGCTCGCGCGCCGCGGCGTTCGTGATCAACCTCGAGGCGCGCGGCACGACCGGCACGCCGTTCCTGTTCGAGACCAGCCGCGAGCAGCGCTGGCTGGTGCCGATCATCGCGCATGCGCTGCCGCACCCGGTGACGACGTCGCTGTTCGCGACGATCTACGACCTGCTGCCGAACGACACCGATCTGACGGTGTTCAAGCGCGCCGGGCGCGCCGGGATCAACTTCGCGAACGTCGGCGGCGGTACCCAGTACCACACGCCGCTCGACAACTTCGCGAACGTCGACGCCGGCGGCGTCCAGCGGCGCGGCGATCAGGTGCTCGCGATGGTGCGCGCGTTCGATGCCGTCCCGCTCGATGCCGCGGCGCTCGCCGAGGCTCCGGGCGCGGTGTGGTTCGACGTGTTCGCGGCGTTCGTGGTGTGGTGGCCGGCGGGCTGGACCGCGTGGATCGCGATCGCGGCGCTGGTGGTGCTGGGGGGCGCGGTGGTGCGCGGCCGGCGGCGCGGCCCGGACCGCGCCGTCACGCTCGGCGGTGTGGCGCTCGGCATCGCGGCGTTCGCCGGCACGCTGGTGCTCGCGGCGGTGCTCGGCGCGGCGCTGCTCGAGTTGCTCGGGCTGCGCGCGCCGGGCGCGATGTTCGCGCCGTATCCGCAACCGATGCTCGGCGCCGCGTGGCTGCTCGGGCTGGTCGCGGCGCTGGTGGCCACCGGCCTGGCGCGCCGGCGCGCAGCGTTCGATTCGGTGATGATCGGCCACGGGGTGGCGTGGAACGCGGTCGCGCTGGTGCTCGCCGCCCGGCTGCCGGGCGCGGCCTACCTGGCGTTGGCGCCGGGCGCGGTGATCGCGGTGGTCGCCGCGGTGCGCCAGCTCGCGCGGCTGCCCGAGGCCGCCGCGAGCGTGATCGCGCTCGCCGGTGCGGCGACGGTGTTCCTGCCGTTCGTGATGGTCGGCTACGACGCGCTCGGCGCGGCGATCGCGCCCGGCGTGACCGTGATGGTCGCGCTGATCGGCACGACCTTCGCGCCGCTGATCGCCGATACGTCGCGCCGGCTCGCGCTCGGTGGCTTCGCCGGCGCCGCCGTGCTCGCGGTGCTCGCGCTGGTCGTCCCCGGCCAGTCGGCGAGCCACCCGCCGCAGCTCGCGCTCGCGCACGTCACCGACGCCGACACCAGCGCCGCGCGCTGGGAGGCCGCCGCCCCGCCGCCGATCGTCCGCGCGGTCGCTCGGTTCGCGGCCGAGCGCGCGGTGGTCGCGCCGTGGTTCGGCCCGCGCGGCACCACCGACGTCGCGCCGGCCCCGGCGGTCGCGGTCGCCGCGCCCCAGGTGACGATCGCCCCGGCGGTCGCCGGCGCCGATGGCACGCGGATGATCGCGCTCGATGTCGCCTCGCAGCGCCAGGCGCCCCGGCTCGCGATCGCGTGGCGCTCCGACGCCGAGACCGTCGCGGTCCGGGTCAACGGCGTGGCGCTGCCGCCGCGGCCGGCGCGGCTCCATTCGTACCTGGCGCCGGGCTGGAACCGGATCTTGATCCGCGGCTCGTCGGCCCACGTCGAGCTCACGGTGCGCGGCGCCGGGGCTGCCGAGGCGCGGATCCGCGATACCTCGTTCGGGCTGCCGCCGGTCGGCGCGGCGCTCGCCCTGGCGCGCGACGTCTCGGGAGCCGTGACGGTGCAGGACGGTGATGTGACGGTCGTCGAACGCCATGTGACCTGGTGACCTGATGGCCTGGGCCCCGACCCGCGCGGCACGCTATCGTGCGGGCCCATGAGCGCGAAGACTTCCGGGGGCGCCACGCTCGCCGACGGCGAGAAGGCACAGGTCAAGGGCTCGACCAGCAGCTACACGCTGTCGCGCAACGGCAACGTCTACATGTGCAGCTGCCCGGCGTGGCGGAATCAGGGCGCGGTGATCGATCGCCGGACCTGCAAGCACCTGCGGGCGTACCTCGGCGACGCCGCCGAGACCGTGCGGATCGGCGCGCCGACGTCGTCAGCGTCGACACCGGTGTCGAAATCGTCGTCGAAATCGACATCGTCGTCGTCATCGACATCGTCGTCGTCTGGGGCCGCCGCGGCCACGTCCAAGCCGAGCGGCGGCCGCACCCCGGCGGTCGCCAAGGACACCGCACCGCCGATCCTGCTCGCCCACAAGTGGGAGGTCGATCACGATCCGACCGGCTGGTGGATGAGCGAGAAGCTCGACGGCGTGCGCGCGTACTGGGACGGCGAGGCGTTCGTCTCGCGGCTCGGCAACAAGTTCCTCGCGCCGGCGTGGTTCACCGCGGATCTACCGGCCGACACGCTCGACGGCGAGCTGTGGGTGGCGCGCAAGAAGTTCGCGCGCGCGATCAGCATCGTGCGCTCGGGCGACGCCGGCGTCGACTGGCGCGAGGTCTGCTTCGTGGTGTTCGACGCGCCGAACGCCAAGGGCGGGTTCGAGGACCGCGTCGCGCACGCCCAGAAGGTCCTGGCACGCGCCGGATCTCCGCACGCGC
This sequence comes from Kofleriaceae bacterium, assembly GCA_036271215.1. GTDB lineage: Bacteria > Myxococcota_A > Polyangia > Haliangiales > Haliangiaceae > JABFXX01. The sequence continues at coordinate 19,000 of DATBBB010000092.1, forward strand.
GGTGGCACGATCACGTCCCGTGTACGGGCTTCGATCACCTGCGCGAGGAGCTCTCCCGGGTCGAAGCGCTCGGCGGCGAAGGCCTCATGTTGCGCGAGCCGGGCTCGGCGTACATCGTCGGCCGCTCGACGAGCCTGCTCAAGGTCAAGACGTTCCAGGATGCCGAGGCCCGCGTGGTCGGCCACTCGCCAGGCGCCGGCAAGCACAAGGGGCGCTGCGGCGCGCTGGTCGTCGAGCTCGCCGATGGCACGCGGTTCAACGTCGGCACCGGCCTGTCGGACGCCGAGCGCGAGGCGCCACCCAAGCTCGGCGCGATCATCACGTTCCGCTACCAGGAGCTGTCCGACGACGGCGTGCCGCGGTTCCCGACCTTCGTCGGCGAGCGGATCGACGCCGATCAGCCGGCCGCCAGGCTGCCGCCTGCATCCAAGCCCACCGCCGCGAAGCTCACCGCCGCGAAGTCAGAGTCCGCTGCGAAGCCCACCGCCGCGAAGCCGTCCGCGACGAAGCCAGCCGCGACGAAGCCAGAGCCCGCCGCTGCGAAGCCCACCGCCGCGAAGCCAGCCGCCGCGAAGCCGGCCGCTGCGAAGCCCGCCGCCGCGAAGCCAGCTACTGCAAAGTCAGCCGCCGCGCGCAAGAAGTAGACATTGGCGGGCTTGCTGGGCTCCTGGCGTGGCCCCAATTGAACGGGCAGCGCTGCGGACCGCCTGATAGGATCAAGTCATGCCCGGCTTCGGCGAATCGTTGATCATCCTCCTGATCCTCTCGCCCTTCATCATCGGGTTCGTGGTGCTCCGGCGCAGCAGTCGAAAGCTCCGGGTACCGCCCGAGTAGCCGGTGTGGTGGAGGCCTCGCGGATCGATCACGAGCCGGGTGGCGGCTCGATCCAGGCGCCGACGGAGAACAGCAGGCGTGAGCCCTCGACGCGGCTGACCTCGTGGACCTCGCGGTCGGAGAAGAACCGGACGGCGTCGCCGGTGGCGAGATCGATCGTGCGGCCGTCGATCCGGAGCTCGCCGCCGCGCGTGGCGGAGGTCAGCACGGCGTTGATCCGGCGGTGGCGCTTGCCGTGCTGGGCCTCGTCGACGTGGGGCGGGATGTGGGCGCCGTCCTGATAGCGGATCAGATAGATGTCCCAGTAATGCTCGAACGGGGTGCCGAGCTCGGCGAGCGCGCGCCGGGCCAGGGCGTCGACGAGGGGATCGGCGGCAGCGCGGGCGGGCGAGCCGGTGGATAGCGACAGGATGTCGTAGCCCGAGTGCTGGCGGCCGGCGACCCAGCCGTCTGGGGTGGCGGCGAGCGCGCGCAGCGCGGCGACCTCGGATGCAGACAGGAAGCCCGGCAGGATGTCGGCCACAGCCCCAGCTTGGCACGCCGGAACGCGGATGACGCTGTGACCTCGAGCGCCAGCGCGCAATAAATCGGGATGGGCCAGGCGTTGCGCAGGGATGTGGCTATCGCGGTTCCTGCGAGGTGCGTGGCGGACGTTGCCGGTCGAGACCCTGGTCGTGGCGCTGGCCGCGGTCGGCGCGATCGGCATGGTCCATAGCGATGCCGCGCTCGTGTGGGTGCGGCTGGTGCTCGCGGCGATCGTGCTGACGCCGCTGGCGTTCACCGCGCACCGGCTCGGGGTCCGGCGCCAGCTGATCGGGACCGGCGCGGCCTCGGCCGTGGTGATCGCGGCGCTCGTGATCGGCGCGCCCGACCAGCACCACTTCGACTCGGCGGGCTTCGTCTGGCCGTTCATGCTGTCGCTGCTCGCGGCGATGCTGGTGCCGTTCATCGCGGCGGGCCGCCGGTTTCCGCACTTCGTGCGCCGGTTCTTCGAGGAGACGACGACGTGGGGCCTGTTGTGGCTCGGCGCGCTGGGCGCGCTGCTCGTGGTGTTCCAGGCGCTGCGCGCGCTGTTCGATCTGCGGCTCGACCGGATGCGGGTCGACGTCGTGGTGATCGCGACCGCCGCGTTCGTGCTGGTATACCTGCACCGCTTGCTCGCCGAGGACCGCGCGCGCCCGGGCCGGATGCCGGAGCTGTGGCGCCGGCTGGCGACCACGGTCGGCGCGCCGTTCGTGTGCGTGATGCTGGTGATCCTCGTGGTCTATGAAGCCGCGGTGGTGGTGCGCCACGAGCTGCCGCGCAACATGCTGTCGCCGCTGATCCTCGGCGCCGGGTTCGTCGGGTTCATGAGCACGCTGATCGTGTCGTCGGTGCTCGGCGAGGACAGCGCCGGTGCCGCCGCCGCGGCCGGCCTCGAGCCCGCCGACCGCCACCGCTGGGCGCGCTCGACGACGATCCGGGTGATGCGCGCGTTCCCGGTGATCCTGCTGATGCTGCTGCCGATGGCGGGCTGGGCGCTGTGGGAGCGGGTCGACGAGTACGGCTTCACCCCGTTCCGCGTGGCGCGCGCGATGGGCCTGGTGTGTCTGGCGGTGCTGAGCATCGCCAGCGCGATCCGCTGGCTGCGCGGGCACGCGCCGCTGACCTGGCAGGTCGCGGTCGCGATCGCCGGGTTCGCACTGCTCGCGGCGTTCGGACCGGCGAGCACGATCCAGCTCACGATCTGGTCGCAGAGCGCGCGGCTGGCCCACGAGCTCGACGCGCGCGGCGCCGGCCGGGTCGTCGCGTCGGCCGAGCACCCCGCGCCGGACCGGCCGGCTCGGCCGGACCGGCCGGACCGGCCGGCTCGGATCGAGGTCGACTACGCCGCGCTCCAGACCCTGAGCTACGAGATCCAGACCCTGAACGAGCTCGGCGGCGAGCCGGCGCTGCGCCGCGTGCTGACCGGCGCCGTCGAGCAGTGCACGCCGCGCTGGGCCCAGTCGGACTGCCTCAAGCGGCTCGGCATCTTCGAATCGCACGATCACGCACCGCCGGCCGATGCGCGGGTCCGGTTCTCGAGCCTGGCGCCGTTCGACGAGATCGCGATCGACCGCGGCCGGATCAAGTTCGTCCACGCGCGGCGCGAGATCGGCAGTCCACCCCCGGCGCACAACGAGTCGGTCTCGGCCGATCGCGCGATCGGCTACGCGCTCACGGCGGACAGCCTCGTGATGCTCCGCGATGACAGCGAGATCGCGCGCGCCTCGCTCGCCGAGGTCATGGCGGCGGCCGCGCCCGATCCGAACGATCGCAGGCTCCTGGAGACCTCGGTGCCGGTGCGCTTGACCGATGGCACGCCCGCCGGCGAGCTGGCGATCTCGGTGCTCGACCTGCGGACCGACGGAGCCGGCGTGCACGAAGCCCTGCGGCTCGACGGCGTGATGATCTGGCGCGCGCGCTAGCAGTCCGTATCGGATACGGACTACGAGCGTCGATCGCCTCGCGAAGCCCTCGGCGATACGGATCCCAGACGCGCTCGCATGCTCGCGCTAGCGCGTATCGGTCGGAGCAACGGGCGACGTCAGTTGACCGTGCCGTGGCACGGCGCGAGCTCGCACAGGAGGTGGCTCACGTGGCCGAGCGTGCGCTGCAGCCGGACCATCGGATCGCACGCCTCGAGCAGCTCCTGGCGGGCATCGGCATCCATGACGAGCGCCGCGGCGACCGCATCGGCGCACGCGCCCGGCGACTCGGATCCGCGCACCAGATCGCGCAGCTGCGCGCCGCCCTTGTCGATCACCTCGGCGAGCCGGTCGCACAGCTGGATCAGCTGGCGGTGATGATCGATCGCATCCTGGAGGTCATAGGTCGCGTCGTCGATCGGGCGGGCCTCGACGAGCCGATAGGTCCGCTCGCTCGGCAGCTCGCGGGCGATCTCGGCGCGCGCGACGCCGCGCAGCAACAGCGCGAACCGTCCATCGGGTAGCTCCTCGGAGCAGATGATGCGGCCGACGCCACACTTCTCGTACACCGGTGGGCGGCCGTAGTACGCAGTCTCGTAGCCGGGCCGCAGCCGCGCGACCCCCATCAGCTGGTGACCGGCGAGGCAGTCGCGGGTGAGCTCGCGGTAGCGCGGCTCGAACACGTGGAGCGGAAGCAGGCCGCCCGGGAGCAGCACGCAGTTGGCGAGCGGGAAGATCGGCAGCGATGTCAGCGCGGCGGGATTATCCAATCCAAATTCGCGCATGGTCCTGACATCCCTCCGTGTGATCTCAACCGTAGACATCAACGCAGGCGCCAGTCAAAGCCGATGGCGCTGCGTGGGCCAAGAACAACGCGGTACGTGCGATGTCGTCGGGGCTCATGTCTGCACGTGCGCCCGGCATGCCCTCGCGGAGCATGGCTGTATCGACGCTACCAGGACAGATCGCATTCACAGAGACCTTAGCAGTGCGGAGTTCCTCGGCAAGGGCCCGGGTCAGCCCAATGACACCATGTTTGGCGGCGCAATAGGCCGCGAGCAGCGCCGTGCCTTCGCGTCCCGCGATCGATGCGATGTTGATGACGCGACCGCTCACGCGGGTGAGATCGCCGAGAAAGGCGCGGGTCACGTGGAAGGTCCCATCGAGGTTGATCGCGATCACGCGGCGCCACTCGGCGTCGGTGATTTCGGCGGTCGGCTTGCGCAAGACCGCGCCGGCGTTATTGACGACGACCGTGACTGGCGCTAGTGCGCGGCGGACCTCGGTGGCGGCGGCGTGGACGGCTGCGGGATCGGCGACGTCGCACACCGCGGGCAGGGCGCGCACGCCGTGGGCGGTGACCTCTGCTGCGACATGTGCGAGCGCGTCGCCGTCGCGGGCCCACAGCGCGATGTCGGCACCGGCCTCGGCGAGCCGCAGCGCGATCGCGCGGCCGATCCCGCGGCTGGCCCCGGTGACGACAGCGGTCCCGCCTGCGAGCGGCCGGGTCACGCGCGGGCCTTCACTTCTGCTTGGCCTTCTGCGTTTTGGCTTCGCGGGCCTTCATCTCGGCGGGCTCGTCGTCGCCCAGCTGCTTGCGGCCCTGCTGGGCCGCGAGGTCGAGCGGGTCGACGATATCGTTGTACGGATAGGGCATCGACTGCGACTGGCATGAAAACGACGCCTGGTTCTGATCGTCCTTGATATCGAACTGGTAGAGCGGGTCCTGCTTGGCGCCGGTGCCGTTGCTGCAGTCGCGGAGGTTGGGCCAGCCGGTGCCGTCGATCTCCTTCCAGATCGTATCGAACTCGCCGGGGGTAAGGCCATGGGCGTCCTCCTGGCGGTTACCGACTTTGTCTGACTTCCAGCGCCGGATCCGCGGTCCGGCCTGCGCGCAGTCGATCTGGACGCCGAGCTCGTCGCCGCTCATGTGGTGGTTGGCGACGTAGCTGGCGATCCGGTTGCGGCACTGGAACCGCTCGGTCTCGCGCGCGACCTGGTCGCGCTGGGCACCGCCGCAGCCGGCCAGCCCGGCCAGGCCGGTCATCCCGAGTAGGCCCCACAGCCCGGCGGCGGCGAGCGGCCACCGGCTACGCATAGTCGGCGGCGAGCGAGGCGCGGGTCGCCTCGGGGCAGTCGGTGCGGTGGCGGTACTTCGGGTGATCGATCTCGACCGCGACCGGCGTGCCCGGGGTGGCGAGCGCGGCGCGCGCCTCGGAGCTCAGCGGGTAGCGCGTGTACTGCACCGCGGAGATCTTGTCATCGGTCGAGCGGCCGGCCTCGAACGCGGCGCGGATCGCGTGCGGCCCGATATGGAGCACGACATGCTCGTCGAGCCCGACCAGATCCTTCAGCACGACGTAGGCATCGGCCTCGGGCGGCAGCTCGACGAACAGGGTCGCCGACAGCGAGCCTTCGGTCGGCATCAGCTGGTTGTAGACCGCGATCTCCGACTCGATCTGCTCGTTGCTGGTCAGGTTCTCGGCGCGGCAGATCTCCTCGATCTGGACCTGCAGCGTGTGGCGGTTCTCGAACACCATCGAGACCCGGTCGCCGATCAGCACGCGCCGCGCGCGCTTGGCCTCGATCACGTGCTTGCGGTAGTCGTCGCGGATCGGCCCGTACAGCTTGGGGCCCTTGATATCCCCGCGGGTAATGGGACGCACCAGACTCATACCGCGGGTGTACCACGCGGACCGAAACGACGACGAGCGCCGCCCGTGCGACGCTCGCCTTGACCCGGCAGGATGCTGGGACGACTAAAAATCGAGGGCGTCGATCGCCTTCTGGAACCGGCCGGCGTGCGAGCGCTCGGCGCGGGCCAGGGTCTCGAACCACTCGGCGATGTCCTCGAAGCCTTCCTCGCGCGCGGTCTTGGCGAACCCCGGGTACATCGTGGTGTACTCGTAGGTCTCGCCCGCGACCGACGCCTTGAGGTTCTTTGCGGTGGTGCCGATCGGCTCACCGGTCGCCGGATCGCCGACGCTCTTCAAGTAGTCGAGGTGACCGTGCGCGTGGCCGGTCTCGCCATCGGCGGTGTCCTTGAACAACCCGGCGACTTCGGGACGGCCCTCGACGTCCGCGACCTTCGCGAAGTAGAGGTAGCGGCGGTTGGCCTGCGATTCGCCGGCGAACGCTTCCTTGAGATTCGTGTGGGTCTTGCTGCCCTTCAACTCGGCCATGTAGCGCACTCCTTTATGTGGGGCGTTCGTACCACCGCGGCCAGGCGGCAGCAACTGGAGCAACGCGCAACGTCGTCGAGAAACATTACGGCACGCCGAGATATGCGACCAGCGCATCGATGATTTCATCGGCGGCGGTCCTCGCACTCGCGCGCTGACCTGGGGGGATGTCGTTCACCAGCACGGCAAACCCCAAGGGGTGCTGGCCATCGGTCGCGAGGTAGCCGGCGATCGTGACGACCTTGTCGAGCGTGCCGGTCTTGGCCCGGACGCGGCCCTTCGCGGCGTGGCCGCGCCAGCGCCGGGCGAGCGTACCATCGACGCCGCCGACCGGCAGCGATGCCATGAGGTCGGGGCCGATCCGGAAGTCCTTGTGGGCGGCGCCGAGCAGGGTGGTGAGCTGGCGGGCCGAGACCTCGGTGGCATCGAACAGCCCCGAGCCGTTATCGGCGCGATAGCCGGACGCCGGCAGGCCGATCTTGGCCAGGTACGCCTGGACCGCGGCGCGGCCGTCGCTCCAGCTCGCCGGGCCGGGCGTGGTCCTGGTCTCGGCGCCGAGCGTCTTCAGCACCGACTCGGCGAGGTAGTTGTCCGACAGCTTGTTCATGTGGCGCAGCACCTCGGACAGCGGCGCGCTGTCGTGGGCGGCGAGCAGCTTGGCGGCCGGTGGGACCACCGCGCGGCCGACGGCGCGCGCCTTGATCTTCACGCCGTGGTCGGCGAGCGCCCGGCGCAGCACCTCGCCGGCGAACCGCACCGGATCGGCGACCCGCTTGCGGACGTCCCAGCTGCCCTCGCCCCACCGGATCTGGCCCGACACCGCGATCTCCATGTGATCGGGCTGGGTCTTGACCTCGACCTTGATCCGGGTCCGGCCGCGCGTGACCGAGGTCAGCGCGTGGCTGGTCAGCTTGATGTAGTCGCCGGGGTCGGGATCGAGCGTGACCGTGGCGGTGCCGCCGGGATCGGGGACCACGGTGACGGTGACCGCGCTGCGCGCGACGCCCAGGCTCGCGACCGGCGCGCGGAACCCGGCGGTCTCAGATTTCTGATCCTCGAAGTGCGGTGGTTCGACCACGTCGTCGAAGTAGCTGGTGTCGATCATCAGGCGATCGACCGAGCGCACGCCGCGCGCGGCGAGATCGGCGGCGAGCGCGCCGAGGTCCGCGGCCTCGAGCATCGGATCGCCGCGGCCCTTGACGTAGAGATCGCCGGCGACCACGCCCTGGTCGTCGGGCTCGGCGCCGAACGCGCTGGTGCGCCAGCGGAACCCGCCGCCGAGATCGGCGAGCGCGGCGGTCGAGGTCAGGAGCTTGGCGTTCGACGCCAGGCTCATCGCGCGGTCGGCGTCGTGGTTGACCAGCTCGTTGCCGGTGGCGAGATCGACGACCGAGACCGTGAGCTTGGCGCGGCCGAGCTTGGGCTCGCCGGCGATCGCGGCGGTCACCCGGTCGCGCAGCCACTGGACCCGCGCCTTGGGATCGGCGGGCGCGGTGAGCGGTCCGGCGGCCGTGCTGCCGGCGGTATCCTCGTCGTCGGGATCGCGGGCTTGCGAGTGTGCGACCGTCGCGCTGATACTCGACGCCGCGAGCACGGCGAGCATCACCCGAAATGCACCCACGGCGGTACGCTAACACGACTTCGCGCGCGCGATCGGCCCTCGGAATTCTGACGGCCGGCGCGATCGCGTCGAGCGCCGCCGGCTGCGCGCCGCGGACCCGGCGAACCCCGGACGACACCTTGGTCGTCGTGGTCGACTCGCCGATCAACACCGCGGATCCGCGCGCCCAGCTGTCGACCTACGACAGCAAGCTGTCCAGGCTGGTCGCGTCGGGGCTGACCGCGGTCGACACCCCGAACCTCGAGCCCAGGCTCGATCTGGCGTCGCGGATCGACCACGTCGACGATCACACGGTCGACATCACGGTGCGCGGCGACGCGCGGTTCTCCGATGGCTCGCCGGTGACCGCGGCCGACGTCGCGGGGACCTACGGCAGCGTGCTCGCGGCCGATTCGACCAGCTCGTCGCACAAGATGCTGGCCGAGCGGCTGTTCTCGGTCGAGGCGATCGCGCCCCAGGTCGCGCGGTTTCACCTCCGGATGCCGCTGGCGACGTTCGAGAGCGACATCGATTTCGGCATCCTCTCGTTCCACCACGGCGCGCCCGACGCCGCGCACGCGATCGGCGCCGGGCCCTACCAGCTGCGCGCGCTGACCTCCGACGAGGTCCGGCTGACCGCCAACCCGTACTACTTCGGCGACCAGCCCAGGCTGCCGAACCTCACGATCAAGATCGTGCGCGACGCCGCGGCGCGGCTGTTGATGCTGGTCGGCGGCTCGGCCGATCTGAGCCAGAACTCGGTGCGGCTCGATCTGGTCGCCGCGGTGCGCGATCGGCCGCGGATCCGCGTCCAGTCCGCGAGCGGCTCGACCCTGACCTACCTGATGATGAACAACGAGGACAAGGTCCTCGCCGACCGCCGGGTCCGCCAGGCGATCGCGCTGGCGATCGACCGGCCGGCGATCATCGCGGCCAAGCTCGGCGGCCTCGCGGTCCTGGCGACCGGCCTGTTGCCGCCGAAGCACTGGGCGTACACCGGCGACGTCCGGCGCTACGACCACGACGTCGCCCTGGCCAGGCGGCTGCTCGACGAGGCCGGGCTGCGCGATCCCGACGGCGATGGCCCGGCGCCGCGGCTGCACCTGGTCTACAAGTCCTCGGCGGACGCGTTCCGGGTCGCGATCGCGCGCGTGATCGCGGCCCAGCTCGCCGAGGTCGGGATCGACGTCGAGGTCCGGTCGTTCGAGTTCGCGACGTTCTTCGCCGACGTCAAGAAGGGCGCGTACCAGCTGGCGTCGATGCAGACCACCGATATCACCGACCCCGACTTCTACTTCATGTACTTCCACTCGTCGTGGATCCCGTCGCCGAGCGTGCCCGACGGGTTCAACCGCTGGCGCTACCGCAACGCCCTGGTCGATCAGCTGACCGAGCGCGGCCGCCAGGAGCTGTCGCGCGACGCGCGCAAGCAGATCTACGCCGAGGTCCAGCGCCTGGTCGCCGAGGACGTCCCGATCGTCCCTTTGTGGCACGAGGATAACGTCGTGCTGTCGAACATCGACGTGCAGGGCTACACGATGACGCCCAACGCGCGGCTCGGCGGGCTGCGCAACGTCACCAAGCTGCCCTGACGGGCCCCGCGGCGGCCGGCGCCGAGCTTGACCCGAAGGTGATCCGAGGTGGACCGAGCTTGCGCCGAGATTGAGCGCCGAGGCTGCGTGGGCCGGGGAGGAGAGCCGCGCCTGACCGGGCTAGAACGGACAGGGCTAGAACGCCCCGGACGGCTGTGGTAGGTACGTTGGCCCCCATGGCCTTGGACCCCGTCATCGAAGAGTTGTTCCTCGGCATTGCCCACGCGCTGTTCGTCAATCGCCTCCATGTGCTCCGGTTGACCGAGGTCGTCCGGCTCGGGATCTCGCCTGATCCAAACGATCAGAACATGGAGGTGCCGCCCGATGTGGATCGCGAGCTGATCAGCCAGGCCTTCGCCTACGTCCAGCGCCACTTCCCGCCGACGTTCTCGTCGAAGATCGACGCGGCCAAGGCGCGCTGGATCCGGCTCGCCTAGCGCCGCTTGCGCGGTTCCGCGGCCTGCTTGGCGTCGTCGATCGCGGCGCGCCGGCGGGTGAGCTCGGCCTCGAACCCCGAGCCGGTGGGCTGGTAGATCCGCTCGCCGACCAGCTCGTCGGGCAGGTAGTCCTCGGGGACGTAATGCCCCGCGAAGTCGTGCGGGTACTTGTACCCCTGGCCGTGGCCGATCGAGCGATCGAGCGCGGTCGAGCCCGGCCGGTAGCGCGCGGGGACCGGCAGCGCGCCGCGCTCGTTGACCAGCTTGCGGGCCGCGGCGTAGGCGGTCAACGCGGTGTTCGACTTCGGCGCGAGCGCCAGGTAGGTCACCGCCTGGGTCATCGGCAGCACGCCCTCGGGCAGGCCGACCAGCTCGACCGCGTGGAGCGCGGCGATCGCCACCCCGAGCGCCTGCGGGTCGGCGTTGCCGACGTCCTCGGCCGCGAAGATCACCATCCGGCGCAGCACGAACCGCGGATCCTCGCCGGCCTCGATCATCCGGGTCATCCAGTACACCGCGGCGTCCGGGTCCGAGCCGCGCATGCTCTTGATGAACACCGAGACCACGCCGTAGTGCTCGTCGCCGGCCTTGTCGTACAACAGATTTCGGCCCTGGGCGGCCTCGGCGATGTGCTCGGCGGTGATCGGCGCCGGCGGCCCGGTGCCGATCGGCCCCGCGGCGCGCCGGGCGAGATCGGCGGCGACCTCGAGCACCGAGTACAGCCGGCGGGCATCGCCGGCCGCGGCGGCGACCAGCTGGGCGGCGACCTCGGCATCGAGCGCGACGTCGAGCGCGCCGAGCCCGCGCTCGCGGTCCTCGATCGCGCGTTGCGCGAGCTGTGCGAGCTCGGTGTCGGGAAGTGCTTCGAGCCGGACGACCCGGCAGCGCGACAGCAGCGCGGCGACCACGCCGAAGCTCGGGTTCTCGGTGGTCGCACCGATCAACGTCACCGTCCCGGCTTCGACATGGGGCAGCAGTGCGTCCTGCTGGGTCTTGGAGAAACGATGAATCTCATCGATGAACAGCAAGGTCCGCGCGTTGAACTGATCTCGGCGCTGCGCAGCTTTGGCGACCGCCTCGCGCACATCCTTCACACCCGCGTCGACGGCAGATAACGCCGTCAGCTCGGCCTTGAGGGTTTCTCCGAGCAGGCGCGCGAGCGTGGTCTTTCCACTCCCAGGGGGGCCCCAGAGCAGGAGCGACGGGATCATTCGCCCTGGGGCCAGGTTCGACAAGATGCGTCCTGGGCCCACCAGGTGATGCTGTCCGACCAGCTCCTCGAGGCTACGTGGCCGCATTCGCTCAGCAAGCGGCTGGCCGACTAGCCGCTTCTTGGCGCTCGACGCAAACAGATCCACGTGCCCTGGATACCTCAACCCCGCTGATCGCGCGAGCTTGCGCGTCGCGTTGGGCCATTGTGCTGGTTTTGTCGTATGGAGTACCGCCCCAGCGCGTGGTGACGCGACACCCAACCGGTCAGGCCTGTCGATCTTCCTTCAGCCTCACAGTTTCAACTCGTTATGTTCGATGGCGCCGGCCGCGTACGTGGCACGCCGTCTGCTTATCCTGGGCACATGCTCGTCGAAGCCGTGTTTCAGTACCGCACCTTGATCGGCAAGTGCGATCTGGGCATGGGCCTCGACTGGGACGAGATCGAGCAGATGACCGCGATCGAGTCGGCGTTTGAGCCGACCTCGGATGACCGCCGCATGAAGGCTGGGCGGAAATTTCGCCGGGAACCGGTCAAGATGACGGCGCTGCTTCGCGGTGACCGGATCAATGACATGGTCGATGTGACCGAGATCGGCCCCGGTGGCGTGGTCGTGCGCCACGCGCCATTCATCAATAATGGCGAGCAGGTCGAGCTGGTCGTCGAGGACGGCGACAAGAGCTACCGGTTCTGCGCCGAGGGCGTGTGGATGAAGGACGACGGCGACGACTACAAGGTCGGCCTCGCCCTGGTCGGCATGCCGGTCTGCCTGCACACCGTGGCGGTCAGCCACCACGAGCCCGATCTGGTCGACCGCATCGCCGCCTGAGCGATATGTGCACAGTGCCTGAGCGATACTTGCGCAGCGCCTGAAGCTAAACTGACCGATTGTTCAGTTAGTCTGCGTCGCGATCGAACAGCCGGCGCACCAGGCCCAGCGCGCGGGGCGGCATGGTCTCGCCACGCCACGCCAGCGAGCGCGCCACGACCAGGGCCTTGTCGGCGCGGCCCAGCCGCGGGCGTTCGGCGAGCAGCCGGTCGCCCGCCGCGGCGATCTTGTCGAGGATCCGCATACCGCCGTGCCAGGTCAGCGCGAGCTCGACCGCGAGATCGGGCGCCGCGATCTCGACCAGCGGGCGCGCGCGCTCGAACAGCGCCCGGGTGCGCGCGACCTCGTAGCGGACCAGCGCACCGACCGCGGGGCTGATCCGGCGGGCCGCGATGTCGGCCTCGGTCACACCGAAGTGCCGCAGATCCTCGGCCGGCAGGTAGACCCGGCCGCGCTGCCAGTCATCGGCGACATCCTGGATCAGCCGGGCGATCGCGACCGCGGTCGACAGATCCTCGGCGTAGGCGTGGAGCTCGGGCGCGCGGTAGCCGGCGATGTAGAGCAGCAGCCGGCCGATCGGCTCGGCGGCCTGCCGGGTGTAGCTGCGCAGCTCGTCGAACGTGGCGTAGCGCCGGCGCTCGAGGTCGGTCCGGAACCCGGACAGGAGCTCGGTGAACTCGGTGATCGGCAGATCGAACTGGTCCGCGGTATCGGCGAGCGCGACGAACACCGGGTGCTCGGCGTGGCCGCGATACGCCGCGTGCAGCTGCTCTTCCCAGCGATCGAGCTCGCGGGCGCGCCGGCCCTCGTAGGCCTTCTCGTCGGCGAAGTCGTCGGCGACGCGGGCGAACGCGAACAGCGCGAAGATGTGCTTGCGCAGCTGCGAGCGCGCGAACATCGACGCGACCGGGTAGTTGTGGTGGCGCGCGCGGACCAGCGCCTCGCAGTAGCGGTAGCAGGCATCGCGCTCGAGCGACGTCGGCAGCGGGACGGCGAGCGCGGGCGAGCGAGCGAGGCCGAGGCGTTGGATCACGGGCTGTCCTTTACCATGTGAGATGCCGCGAGGCGCGCGAGAACTTCACGGGCGCGGTCGGCCTTGACGTCGCCGGTCGCGGCGAGCTCGTCGGCGACGCGATCGACCAGCTCGCCGGTGGCGCCGGCGGCGCGCGCCAGGCCGCGGGCGTGGAGCGCCATGTGGCCGCGCTGGATACCTTCGGTCGCGAGCGCGCGCAGCGCGGCGAGGTTGGTGGCGAGCCCGGCGGCACCGACCACCGCGGCGAGCCGGTCGGCGGCGTGGGCGCCGGCGAGATCGAGCGCGAGCCGGGCGCCGGGGTGGACGTGGAGCGCACCTCCGACCGTGCCGACCGCCATCGGCATCACCAGCTCGCCGTCGAGCCCGCCGGAGCCATTCGCGCCGCTGGGGCCAGGCGAGCGCTCGCGCCACACTGCGAGCGGCCGGTACGCGCCCGAGCGCGCGGCGAACGCATGGGCGCCGGCCTCGACCGCGCGCCAGTCCTGGCCGGTCGCGACCAGCACGGCGTCGACGCCGTTCATGATGCCCTTGTTGTGGGTCGCCGCGCGGTACGGATCGAGCTCGGCGAACCGCGACGCCGACGCGATCGCCGCCCGGACGTCGGGGCCGGCGCCGGCCTCGCACGCGAGCTGGGCGTCGTCGACGGTGCAGCGCACGGTGACGGTGCGGCCGTCGGTCAGGTTCGACAGGATGCGCAGCCCGGGGCGGCCGCCGGCGAGCTCGGCGACCCGCGCCGCGAGCGCCTCGCACAGCGGGTTGATCAGGTTCGCGCCCATCGCGTCGCGGCAGTCGACGTGGAGGTGGGCGACCAGCACGCCGCCGTCGGGCCCGGACGCCGCGAGCGGCCGGACCTCGAGCGCGATCGGGCCGCCGCCGCGCTCGGTGAGCCGCGGCACCAGCCGGCGGGCGTCGGCGACCAGGGCGCCGGCGTGGGCGCGCAAGGTGGCCGCGCCGGCCTCGAGGTCGGCGATCTCGACGACCTGGATCTGGCCGATCATCACCGGCGGCGAGACCAGCGTGGTGAACCCGCCGGGCCGGACCATGCGCGCCGCGTTCGACGACGCGGCGACCACCGAGGCCTCCTCGACGACCATCGGCACCAGGACGTCGGTGCCGTCGACCAGGAAGTTCATCGCGACCGCGAACGGCAGCGCGTAGGTGCCGATCACGTTCTCGATCATGCCGTCGGCGGCGTCGAGCGACAGCGCGCCGGGATCGAGCGCGGCGAAGCCCTCGGCGGGGAGCCGTGCGAGCGCGAGCAGCCGGCGCCGGCGCTCGGCCGGGGACAGGCGATAGAAGCCGGTGATGCGAGATGAGCTGGACACGTCGATGGTTCCGATCAACTTTCCGGGAGGCTCGCACCTTAGGGGGCGTCGGCGCGCAAGTCCACGCCGGTTTCGTCGCGCGCGATCTTGAGCGGCTGACAGCCCGCCTCGGCGAGCATGCGGACCGCGAGCGCCGCGTCGGCGGTCGCGGGGATCACCGCGATCCCGACGTCACCGCCGCCGGCGCCGGTGGTCTTGGCGGTGCCGCCGAGCCGGGCCAGCGCGGCGCGGGCCGTGGTGACGCACGCCGGGACCAGATCGATCCCGGTCGCCGCGGCGAGCCGGTCGGTCGCGTGGGCGGCGAGCGCGAGCGCGCCGATCAGCGCCACCGCCGCGAGATCCGCCGGCGCGGACAGCGCGCTGCACGCGGCGCGCGACGCCTCGGCGATCGCGGCGAGCGCGGCGTCGACCGCGGCGCGCTGGACCTCGCGCTCGGCGGCGACCCGGGCGACCAGCTGCGCGGTGTCGGCCGACGAGCCGGTGAAGAACGGCAGCAGCAGGACCTGCGGCGGCCAGCGCCGCGGCTCGATCTGGCTCGGGCCCTCGCCGCCGGGCCGCGAGAACACCAGCGTGCCGCCGTACACCGAGGCGGCGATATCCGCGCCCGAGCCGCGCGCGCCGCGTGGGCCCTGGGCGCGGGCGTGGGCGGCCTGCGCGATCTCGAGCACGGCGTGGCGGTCGGCGGTGCCGAGCGCGAGCGCGGTGGCGGCGACGGTGACCGCGGCGCTCGAGCCGAGCCCGAGCTTGGTGCGATCGCTGGCGAGCTCGGTCGCGGCGCGGGCGCCGGGGTTGGCCGCGAGCTCGCGGGTGATCGACCGGCGGACCAGGGTGCTGGTCGCCAGCCGGCGCGCGCCGCCGGTGTCGTAGAACGCGGTGCTATCGACGCTGATCTCGAGCGCGGCCTGCGCGGCCGGATCGCGGGCGCCGCGCCGGGCGGCGATCTCGTCGGCGACCGCGAGCAGGAACGGCGAAGAGCCGCGCGGCGTGGCGTTGCGGCGGGCGACCGCGCGGCGATCGACCGCGACGACGATCGCCGGCGCGCCGTCGAGCACGGCATACTCGCCGGTCAGGATCAGCTTGCCGGGCGCCGACGCGATCATGGGCATGGTCTCCAGCGTGGTCCGGCGATGTGCAGAAGGTGTGCAGAGCTCATGACGGCTAACCTGAAGCTCACGGCGCGCCTCCGTGGCGGCCGTGTGTGGGCGCGTGGGCAGCCGGCGCCGCCGCGATGACCTCGGCGGGGCCGCCGGCGGCGGCGATCGACACCTCGGTGACCCCGGGAACCGCGCGCAGCGCGGCGGCGATCCGGGCCGCGTCGCTCTCGGTGGTCAGGACCTTGACGTGCGGCCCGGCGTCCATCGTGGCCCACGCGGCGTGGCCGGCGGCGCGCAGCGCGCGGACCTCGGCGACCGCGGCGAGCGTGGCGGGTTGCCAGTACAGCACCGCGGGCCGGGCGGCGATCGCCGAGGCGTGCATCGCGAGCGCGTTGCCCTCGGCGATCGCGCCGAGCTGCTCGAGATCGCCGGCGGCCAGCGCGGCCTCGGCGGCAGCGAGATCGCGCGGCACCAGATCGATCCACGCCCGGTAGAACGGCGAGGTCTGCGCGGTGTGGTCCATCGCGTCGCGCGAGCCGTGCGCCTTGGGCGCGCCGCCGCCGATCACGGCGATCGCCATCCGCACCCGGCCGGTCAGCGGCGAGTCGATCGGCTCGGCGTAGGCGTCGCTGCCGTCGTCGGCGCGGCCGGCGTGCATCCGCACGAACCCGCCGAACACCGAGCGCGCGGCCGAGCCCGAGCCGCGGCGGGCGAGGATCGACAGCTGGCGCGGCGACAGCGCGACCCCGGCGGCCGCGGCGGCGGCGAGGGCGAGCGCGGCATAGCCCGAGGCCGACGACGCCAGCCCCGACGCGGTCGGGAACTCGTTCTTGCTGATCACCCGGGCGTGCACCGGGCGGCCGCCGGCGCGCGGCGCGAGCTCGCGCACCAGATCGAGGAACGCGGCGGTGCGGGCGAGCTCGCCGGGCACGCCGGGCCGATCGTCGAGAGTCAGCGCGTCGGCCGCGAGCGCCGGGTCGAACGCGACCTCGGTGGTGGTGACCAGGGCGTCGAGCGTCAGCGACAGGCTGCCCGCCGCCGGCAGGTTGAGCCGGGCATCGCGCTTGCCCCAGTACTTGACCAGCGCGATGTTGGCGCAAGCTCGTGCGGTCGTGATCGACACCGGGCTCACCATACCCCGAGCGCCGAGGCCGCGGCGCGCGAGACGCTCCGTGGGTTCCTGAGCCGGGCCTGGAGCTCGACGGCCGGTGCGGGTGCGGGTGCGGGTGCGGGTGCCGGTAGACGATGTCGGACACGCGGTCGATCCGCGGTGCTGCGGTCGATGTGTCGGGTGTGAGAGTTGCGCCCCCGATCGGTCGGCCGGGCCCCAGGCAGGCCGGGCGCTGTAACATCGTCGATCTCTGAACCCCCTGTAGATCATAGACTTTTGCGGTAGTTTTGCGAGCTCACCTGGCCCCGGACGTGCAATCTTTGGAGATCGTGGAACAGGCCGTCGCGTATTCGACCCTTGGCCTGACCGTCAGTCTGGCCGTGCTGCGGCCGCGGCTCGGCGGGATCCGGTTCACCCCCGGCCGCGCGGCGCTGGTCGGCGTGATCGCGCTGTTCGCGACCCGGCTGCTCTCGGTCCAGCAGCTGCTCGAGGCGGCGCAGTTGCAGTGGCGGCCGCTGGTCGCGCTGACCTCGATCATGGTGATCACCGGCGTGGTCCAGGAGGTCGGCGCGGTCGACCGGCTGGTCGCGTGGATCGAGCACCGGGCGCGGGCGCGGTCCGCCGTGCACACGTTCACCGTCGTGTTCGCGCTCAGCGTCGTGACCCCGTCGCTACTCAACAACGACGCCGCGATCCTGATGCTGACCCCGATCGTGGTCGCGCTGACCCGGCGGCTGTACCCCAAGCAGCCGGCGATCACCATCGCGTTCGCGTTCGCGGTGTTCCTCGCGCCCGGCGTGGCGCCGTTCATCGTGTCGAACCCGATGAACATGATCGTCGCCGAGTTCGCCGGCCTCAACTTCAACTCGTACGCGCTGGTCATGGTGCCGATCTCGGTGGTCGGCGCGGCGCTGACCTACGCGATCCTGCGCTGGCGCTACCGCGACATCCTGAACGCGGCGATGCCGGTGCCGGCGCCGGTGACCACCACGCATCGCCGCGCCGGCGAGCGCGCCGCGGTGATGCTGATGCTCGCGGTGTTCGTCGCGTACCCGATCGCGGCGTCGCTCGGGATCCAGATCTGGTGGGTCGCGGTGGCCGGCGCGGTGCTGTCGCTCGTGATCTGCCGGACCTACCGCGTGGCGCCGCTGCGCAAGGCGACCAGCCACGTGTCGATCGACATCCTGGTGTTCCTGTGGGGCATCTTCCTGGTCGTCCAGGGCCTGCGCGGGGTCGGTGTCGTCGACTGGCTGCAGTCGATCTACCAGACCCAGCCGACCGGCAGCGGCAGCGAGCTGGCGACCATCGGGGTCACCTCGGCGCTCGGCTCGGCGCTGATCGACAACCACCCGATGTCGCTGCTCAACATGATGGCGATCGACAGCTCGCACGGCCCGCGGCTGTTGCAGGCGGCGCTGGTCGGCGGCGACATCGGCCCGCGGCTGTTGCCGATCGGCTCGCTCGCTGGCCTGCTGTGGATCGACCTGCTGCGCCGCGCCGGCGTCGAGATCGGCGTCATCCGGTTCGTGCGGGTCGGGACGCTCGTGCTGCTGCCGACGATGGCGGTCTCGCTGCTGATGCTGTGGCTGATGTGACCTCGGCCAGCTCCGTCGCCCGGCCGAGCGTTTGCGCCAGCCGGTGGAGATCGAGCCGCCGCAATAGCTCCGCGGTGATCGGGCGCTTCGCGTCCCAGAACACCAGGCTCTCGTAGAACTGCGTCGCAGGCTCCGACGCGAGCAACGCCGCGAGCAGGTGGGCCTCGGCTTCACTGCCACACGCCAGGAAGTAGCACGTGTCGTCGAACATGACCGGCTTGCCTCGGTGCGGGCCGATGACGCGGAACGCGAGCTTCTTGTACAGACCCGAGATCGCGACCTTCCAGGGCGCGAACGAGTACTCGCCGATGCCGAAGATCGAGAACGGCGGCTTGCCGCGGTAGATCGTGCTGGCCCGCCGATCGAAGCGCGCGCGGTGGTGCATCAGATATCGCCACGTTCGCGGCGCCGATTGCTGGAGCTGATGCGTATCCTCGCCGATCTGGCGCTGTGGGACGACCAGGTAACGTTGCGCCGTCATCGCGCCGCCGCGCGCGACATCCGAGCTCTTGCAGAGCGGATACAACCACTGGTCTTCGAGCGCTACCGGTTCGCCGTCGCCATTCTCGAAGCCGTCGTCGGTGCGGCGCAGCTCCATGACCGCGGCACAGTCGTGCTTGATCCCCGAGCGCCAGTGATAGGCCGATTCGCCCTGGAGCCCCTTCCATCGATCGTACTTGGCGAGATCGGATACGAGCGCGCCATCGCGGTACCCGAGCACGCCGGTGGCGCGCGCTGGCTCCAGGTCATCGAACAGGTGGCATGCTTGACTGCCGCCGTGGGGGCCGAGCTCACACACCAGGAGGCATGCTTCCACGGCCGCCCCGAAGTGGGCCATCGCATCGATGCGATACATCGCGGCAGCGCGGATCATGGCGTCCGCGCGCCAGCTGAAGGCGAGCACCTTGCGCGCGACCGAGACCTTGCACAGCATCGCCAGCACGGCATCGCGGCCATCGAGCCACGCCAGCAACTTCAGGACCATCCACTCGGAGATATCGAAGTTGCTCTTGCCGGTGACCGCGTCGAGTCCCTTGCGGCCGTGGAAGTTCGCCTTTGCGGGCAGATTGTCACTTTGCAAGGCGCCGAGATCCGCGCTGGTGACCCACGGCGGATTGCCGATCACCAGCAGCGGATCGGGGAGCGCGGTGAGCCGGGCCGGCCACTCGGCGGTGAACAGGTCGCCGAGCTCGACGGTGACGCGGGCGCCCGGGACCGCGATGCGTGCGCCGAGCGCGGCGCGCGCGGCCGCGACGTGGTCGGGGTCGAGCTCGATCCCGAGCGCGTGCTCGAACGCCGGGAACGCGTCGAGCGCGGCGCCGAGCAAGCTGCCGGTGCCGCAGGTCGGTTCGACGATCGAGCGCGGCGCGAGGCCGTGGCCGGCGAGCACCCGGCACACGCTGGCCGCGAGCGCCGGCGGGGTCTGGAAGTCACCGCGCTCGATCTTCGCGCGGGGATCGCGGCGCCGGCCCATGGAGCGGCACGGTACCAGGAGATCAGCGGACCGTCGCGACGAAGCCGTCGACGCCGGCCTGCTTCCACGCGGCGAGCACGGCGGCCTCGCGGTCGCGCGGGGCGATCGCGATCACGGCGCCGCCGCCGCCCGCGCCGGTCAGCTTGGCGCCCGAGGCGCCGGCGGTGCGCGCGGCCGTGCACAGCGCATCGAGCTGCGGGGTCGAGACCCCGAGCTCGGCGAGCAGCTGGTGCGCGCGGTTCATCGCCGCGCCGAGCCCCGCGCCATCGGCCGCGAGCAGGGCGATCGTGCCGGTATCGGTCAGCCCGCCGAGCTCGCGCAGCCGCGGGTCGTCGGGCTTGCCGGCGGTGGCCTCGGCGACGCGCTCGATCATCGCCGCGGTCGACCGCGGGGCGCCGCTCGGGCCGACCAGCACGCGCAGCGCCGGGATATTCGCGAGCGGGGCCAGCCCGGACGCGCGGCGGAACACGCCGACCCCGCCCGCGAGCGCGAGCGCGACGTCGACGCCGCTCGGCCGGCCGTGGATCACGACCTCGCTGGCGCCGGCGGCGCGGGTCACCGTGGCGGCGTCGAGCGGGCGCTTGAGATGGGTCAGGAGCGCGCGGGTGACCGCGACCGCGAGCGCGGCCGACGAGCCGAGCCCCGCGCCCGGCGGCAGCTGGGCGTCGCCGACCAGCGACATCGCGGGCCGGCCGGCCCCGAGCTCGTCGGCGATCGCGGCCAGCGAGCGCGCCACCGGGTGATCGTCGTCGGCGGTGATCGCCACGTTCCACGCCCGCAGCTCGAGCCGCAGCGGGCCGCCGGCCGGGGTCGGCACCGGCGCCATCGTCACGCCGCGGTCGAGCGCGGCCGCGAGCGCGGGGTAGCCGTACACCACGGCGTGCTCGCCGAGCAGGATGATCTTGCCGAAGCCGACGCAGGTCATAGCTGGAGGTCGTCGAGGAAGCTGCGCAGCGGGGCGCCGAGGTGGCGCGGGGCGGTCGCGAGGTCGCGCGCGGCCTTGCATCCGGTGAGCAGGCAGATCGATCGGATCGACGCCGTGACCTGCGCGATCAGCGCGGCGACGGCTGCCTGGCCCCCGGCGCGCTGGGCGCGCAGCATCGGCGCGGCCATCCCGCCGGCCCGGGCGCCGAGCGCGAGCGCGCGGGCGATATCGTGGCCGGTGCGGATCCCGCCCGACGCGATGACGTCGAGGCCTTCGCGCGCACACGCGACCACGGCCACCGCGGTCGGCACGCCCCAGTCCCACAGCTCGGTGCCGAGCGCCTGCGCGCCCGAGCCCTCGGCGGCGCGCACCGCCTCGACCGCGACCCAGCTGGTGCCGCCGGCGCCGGCGACGTCGACGGTGTGGACCCCGGCGGCGCGCAGCGACCGCGCGGCCTCGCGCGACAGCCCGCAGCCGGTCTCCTTGACGATCACCGGCAGCGGTGAAGCGTCGACCACGCGCGCGATCGCGTCGCGCACGCCGCGGAAGTCGCGGTCACCGCGCTCCTGGATCAGCTCCTGGCCGGGGTTCAAATGGATCGCGATCGCGTCGGCGCCGATCCGCTGGGCGAGCGCGATCACCCGGGCCGGCCCCATCGCGAGCGCCTGGACCGCGCCGACGTTGCCGAACAGCACCACGTCGGGCGCCACGCTGCGGACCTCGTAGCTCGCCGCGAGCTCGGGGTGCTCGTCCATCGCGCGCTGCGAGCCGAGCCCGAGCGCGATGCCGGCAGCCTGGGCGGCGCGCGCCAGGTCGCGGTTGACCGCGGCGGCCTCGGCGGTGCCGCCGGTCATCCCGGTGATCACCAGCGGCGCGGCGAGCGTCTTGCCGACCAGCTGGGTCGACAGGTCGATCTCGTCGAGCGCCAGCTCGGGCAGCGCCTGGTGGATCAGGTGGACGTGCTCGAGCAGGGTCGAGCGGACGAACTCGGCGCGGCCGGACGCGGCCACCTCGAGGTGATCTGCCTTGCGCTTCGCGATCGCCGGCTCGTCGGGCACGCGATGTCTTTACCACGGCCGGCCGGGTTCGCGGAGCGCCGCGGCATCGCGGTCATGCGCCCGGGATCCCGCGCGCGCCGCCGAACCCACCGATCCCGCCGGCACCCCCGACCTGCCGCGGGTCGCGCGAGGCCTGCTCGCTCGGCACAGCCGGCGCATGCGGCGCGGTCACGGACCCGGCAGGAGCGTCTTCAGATGCTCCACGGTCTCGGGCGAGGTTCGCTTGTCATTGAGCAGCCGCTTGGCCACCTGACTGGTGACACAGCCCTGAGTCTGTACCAGCTTGATCCGGATGAGATTGAACGTCTCCACCGTGCAGCCGGTCTTCACGCCCGCATCATCGCCACTCGTATCGCCGCTACAAAGCCAGTTGGAGACCGGACCGTTCCCACCCAGAAACTTGTCGTCCGCGGCGCTGCCCGGATCACCCGTGGTGGTGTCGGTATAATTAATCTCGCTGTGGGTCGGGGTGACAAAACTGTCGATCGCCCAGCCCGGGTCGGCGTTCCATAGTGGATAGCTGATCTGACCCTGCGCCTCGGTGAAGTTACTCTGCGTTTCTTTTGCGTCGATGTACAAGGTTCCCTTGAGGGTGGCGCTGGTGGTGCCGGATATGTTCAGGTCGAACATGGCGGTCACTTTGGGGCCATGGCCCTGATACTCCCGATCGCCGACGCCGGTCCATGGTGGGATGAACTTGGGCAGCCCAGTGGGCACCACATCCTTCAATAGCGTCTGGCACAGCGGCAGCTTGGGCTGCAGAACCGCGAGCTCGCCAACCGGGCTCGCTGCATTGTCATGGGCCACGAGCTGGAGCTTGCTGCTGGTCGGCGTCAGCTTGACGCCGTTGCTGCCGAGGTTGATGGTCAACTGATAGGTGCTGGTCCGGACCATCGACGCGGTCACGTCGCGGTTGCCGGCGGTGTCGATCAGCGACAGCTTCAGCGACGGCTCGTCGAGGTCGAAGCCGTAGAACGAGACCGACTGGATGCTCTGGGGTGACGTCTGCCAGAGATGGAAGTCGATCGCGGCGGGCACGGCGGAGCAGACGTGCGGGTCCAGCACGTCCGGGGGCGGCTGCAGGAGCAGCTCGGCCTTGATCCGGAGCAGCGCCTGCACCACGCGCTTGCCGATGAAGTCGATGTCGCAGCGCACCTCCGTGCTCGCCAGCGCGATACTGCCATTCAGCAGGTTCGTGAGCTCGTTGCGCACCGTGGACTGCGCCTGATCGGTCAGCTGGCCGACCATGCTGGTCAGCGTGTCGTTCCACAGTTGCGAGTTGCTGGAGATCGTCGAGATCCCGTTGCTGAGGATGTCCGCGGCCTTCGCGGTCGCGTCCTTGACGGTGTTGGCGGCGAGGTTGTTGAAACAACTCGAGCCCATGCTCCCGCCGGCGAGACCGATCACGGTCACGAACGTGAGCGCTCGTAGCGCGGTTCCCGTCCTCCACCACGCACGCTGGTTTACTGCTGGTTCCCTCTTCATCATGCCCATTTCCTACCCTTTCCATGAAATGGATATCATGAACCGGGAGGCCGCGATAGCCGCGCTCATCTGCCTGTTCGGATCGGGCGCGGGGCGGCGCGCAAGTTTGTTCGAAAGATCGGCGCCGGCACCGCGTAGTGCTGCACAGGGAGGACCTGTGGCTCATCCTGGCGAACGCTGGCTGCGTCCGCGCGAGCTCGATCGCGCGCGCGAGGGCGCCGAGTTGGACCTGGCGCACGAGGCGCGGCGCCACGGGCTCGCGCTCGAGCAAGTGCGGGCGCTGTGGGACCGCGCGCAGACCGAGGCAACCGACACGTGGGGGCGCTGCGATGCCGCCGGGGCGCGGGCGGCATTTCACCGGCTGGTGCGCGGCGCGCGGTCCGATGTCGGGCGCCGGACGCTCGTCGAGGCCGAGGCGGCGCGCTGGGACACGGCCGCGGCGCATGATGGCGCCACCGCGGCTGCGGTGCCCGATGGCGGCGCGGACACCGGCGCCACGACCGCGACCGACGCCGCCACCGCGGCTACGGCTACGGCTACGGCTACGGCTGCGGCGCCCGGCTGCGACGCCGAGGTCACGGCCGCGGCGCGCGCGGGTGTCGCCGAGCCCGGCGGCGCGCTGCCGCACCTCGACGTCCTGCAGCGCGCGTTCGGCGCCGCGTACGATCTGTCGGCGGTCGAGGCCCACGTCGGCGGCGCGGCGGCGCGCGCGAGCGCGCGGATCGGGGCCAACGGCTACGCGTTCGGCCGCCACGTCGCGTTCGCCAGCTTCCCCAGCCTGTTCCTCGCCGCGCACGAGGCGGCGCACGTCGTCCAGCAGCGCACCGGCGGCCCGCGCACCGGCGGCGTCGACCGCGACGGCGACGACCACGAGCACCACGCCGACACGGTCGCCGCCCACGTCGTGTCGGGGATGTCGGTCGCGCACCTGTTCGGCGGCGGGACCGGCGCCTCGAGCGTCGCGGTGCAGCGCCGGCGCCGTCATGCTGCGGTCGATCCGGCGCTGATCGCGCGCGCCCAGCAGGATGCCACCGCGCTCGCCACCGCGCTCATGGCCGAGCCGGTCGACGAGGCCGCGGCGCGCCGCGTGCTCGGCCTGGACGCCGCCGCGCTGGCCCGCGTCCGCGATGCGTACAACATCGGCTCGCGCAACCTGACGACCGACGTGCTGGGCCGGCTCGCCGCCGGCTCGCCGCTGCGCCGGCTCGCGGTGGGCCAGCTCACCCGCGCCGGGCTGGTCGATACCAGCGCGCTGACCGAGCCAGCCGATCTCGAGGCCGGGGCGCGCCACGACGGCGGCGAGGGGATGCCGCTGGGCCAGGGCGACGACGTGTGGGACGCCGACGGCCACGTGATCGTGGTGTTCCCCGCCACCGCGGAGGGCGTGGTCCAGGCGGCGTTCTACGAGCTGCACCGCGGCCGCGAGCGCAGCCTCGAGGACATCCTGCACGACGACACCGCCGAGCGCACCACGCCGGGCGCGCACGTCGCCCACGAGGGCAGCGCCCGCGTCGCCGTCACCCGCGCCGACGGCACCACCGGGACGCAGCTCGAGGGGACCAACACGGACATCGCCGGTTCGCAGCCGATCGGCCACCGCGGTCGACGCCGCACCGCGATCGGCCCGGTCGATGCTTACCTGCGCTCGGCCGGCCGCAGCCCGCGCGTGCCGTGGTGCGGCTCGTTCGCGACCTTCATCTACCTGCGCTGTGGCCTGATCGCGGCCGACCGCGGCGCCACCGACTCGATGGCGGCGTCGCACGAGGTGCCGGACGTGATGGCGCGGCTCGGCGACGCCGACCATCCGGGCGCCTACCACCGGTTCACCGGGGACGAGCACCACCACGGCCACGCACGCACCTACGATGGCGATCTCCAGGACGGCGAGCACAGCGCGGATGGAGCGAGCTTCCCCAGCACGACGAGCTTCGCCACCGCGCTCGCCTTCGACATCCGCCCGGGCGATGTGTTCTGGATGGAGCATGACCGCGCCACCGGTCACGTCGGGATCATCGTCGGCGTGCATCGCACCGAGCAGGAAGTCACGATGGTGATGATCGAGGGCAACGCCGATAACCAGGTCCGGACCCGCACGCGCTACATCCGCGTCGCGGCGGCGGCCGAGGGCACGCAGCCGCAGGTGACGTCGGACATCAAGGGCTGGGGCCGGCCGCCGGGCCTGCAGGGCGGTGCGCCGGTCGAAACCGGTGGCACGCAGCCCGCATGGATGACCGCGGCCGCCGCGCAATCGCAGGGCGAGGGCACCACCCGGTGAACCTCCTGTGATCGATATCGACCGCTACTGATCGCGAATACGCGGATGGTGCGGGCCAGCGAGCTCAGCGAGGCCGACATCCGCGCCGCGCTCGGCCTCGCGAAGAATTGACCGCCGCTGACGCTGGGTCGCTGACTGCTGACTGCTGACTGCTGAACTGCTGCTGCTGACCCGCTGAACTGCTGAACTGCTGAACTGCTGAACTGCTGACCCACTGACCCACTGACCCGCTGACCCGCTGACCCGCTGACCGCTGCGAAGCCGTCGCTGCTCGCTGCTCGGGCTCCCTGCTCACCCGCGTGCGCCGACGACACGCCGCCGACTTGCACGGCACGCTGGGCCGCGGTCGGCTTCTTGCAGCGCTCCCAGCCATCATCCACAAGGAGCACGTCATGGGAGAGATCAAGAACTTCGCCGGCCGCGAGGCCATGGCCAAGATCAAGGACATCGCCGACGGCCAGGTCGGCATGCTCTGCACCTTCACGGCCGACCAGTCGATGGACACCCGCCCGATGGCGACCCTGCGCATCGCCGATGACGGCACCCTCTGGTTCTTCAGCCGCAAGGACAGCCAGGAGAACCAGCAGATCGTCGCCAACCCGGCGGTCCAGCTGATCTACGCACTGCCGAACAAGTCCGAATTCCTGGCGCTCGAGGGCACCGCCTCGGTCAGCCACGATCAAAAGCAGATCGACGAGCTATGGATCCCGACCGCCAAGGCCTGGTTCCCCGACGGCAAGGACGACCCGCGCCTGACTCTCATCACCGTCACCCTCAACGGTGGCCGCTACTGGGACACCCAGCACGGCAAGATGATCTCGCTCGCCAAGATCGCGATCGGCGCCGTCACCGGCAAGCCGATGGACGATGGCATCAGGGGCGCGCTCAAGGTGTGAGCCCGGCGGCTGCGCGCGGCTACGGAAACGACCGGAACAGATCGCTCAGGTCGGTCGACGTCGCGGCGCCGCCGAGCAGCGGGCTGACGCCGAAGATCTCCTGCACGGTACGCAGCGTCGATCCGTGGTTGTACAGGATGGTGTTCGAGTAACCGGGTTGCTTGATCTGCGGCGACAGGACGATCATGCCGATCGGGAAGTCGCCGCCCTCGCTCTCGTCCCACGTGATCATCAGGACGCCGCCGTTCTGGTACGCCTGCGACGCCAGGATCTTCGGCACCTCGGTGCTGAGCCAGGTGTCGCCGTTGACCACCTCGTCCGAGCTCGGGCAGCCGGTCGGGTTATGCATGTCGTTGCACAGGTTCGGCGTGATGAAGTTGTAGCGTGCAGTGGTGTGGTTCTGCAGATCGGTCGCGAGCTCGGTGTAGGGCCGGACGTGCTGGATGCAGTTCTGCGACGAGCTGCTGTTCTTGTTGGTGACGTCATCGAAGAACACCATCGGGTTGTGCTTGGGCGCATAGAGCCCGGTGGCCGTGAGCGGGCAGGTCGTGCCGGTGATGCCCTCCTGATACGACTTCCACGCGATGCCGGCCGCGGCCAGCTGGGTGACCAGGTGCTGCGTCGTGCTCTGGTGGTTCGTGCTCGGGTTGTCGTCGGTGGTGACCCCGAAGTTGGTGCCGGCCTCGAGCCACAGGTAGTTCGGCTCGCTCGGATGGATGCCGGGCACGTTGACGTAGTTCTCGGCGTGCGCGCCCATCGGCAACAGCGTCTGGTTGATGTACGGCGCCGACGGGTTGCCCTTGATGTCCGACCAGTTGTGGTTCTCCATCAGGATCAGGAACACGGTCTGCAGCGACGGCGGGGTGCCACCGAAGTCGGTGACGGCGACGTCGTCGATGTCGATCCGGTTGGTGCCGCCGTCGAGCTTGCGGATATCGAACCGGATGTCGCCGGCGAGGTTCACCGTGAACGTCGCGGTGGCGAACGTGGTCGTGGTGGTCGAGACCGCCGCGCCGACCTGGGCCCACGTGGTGCCGTGATCCTGCGACGCGAACAGCCCCCAGCTGCCGCTGGCGTCGGAGCCGTACCGCGCGTGGTGGATCGTCACGCTGCCGGCGCCGGTGGTGCGATCGAAGCCCATGGTGACGTGTCCGCTGTTGCGCATGCGCGCCGCCTTCGCGCCGGTCTTGACGTCCGAGCTGCTGGTGCCGATCAGCGCGTCGTCGAGGTTCCACGTCCCGGTGCCGAGCGCGACGTCGCCGGCGGTGTACGAGGTCTTGCTGCCCGATTCGAAGCCCTCGGAGAACGCGATGGCCCCGGCGTAGAAGCTGCCGTCGGATTCATTGCCACTGGCACACCCGGCGGGCAGGGCGCTCAGCACGGCGAACGCGGCGACAGCGAGCGATCGGTGACGGAGGTCATGCATGCCGCGTCGTTATCACGCCGGCGGTCGAGCCCGATCTCCCTGCTCGAGCCTGTATCGAGTCTTAATCGACGCCGTCCCACGCCGTGCGCCACTCCACGCCGGGGTGGGAGCCATCAGTGTCTATTTCTTATTTCGGTTGGCTGTTTTCATCCCCCGTTCATCAATGAGCAAGGGTCTGGCGTCGCGCAGGCGTTGATCGAGGTCCGGGCGCGATAGGCGCGGCGCGCCTTGCGCACGTGGCGCTCGATCGTGCCGTCGAGCATCAGCTCGGCGAGCGCGCGCTCGAGCACGTGATCGCCCTGCTGATCGATCAGCTGGCGATACGCCATGATGCGCGCGACGACATCGGGGGTGGCGACCAGGTAGCCGAGGCGCAGGCCGGGCGCGAGGACCTTCGCCAGCGAGCCGATGTAGATCACCACGCCGTGGCGATCGGCGGCCGCGAGCGGCAGCACGGGCCGGCCCTCGTACTGGAACTCGTGGTCGTGATCGTCCTCGAGGATCGCGAACCGGCGGCGCCGCGCGAGCTCGAGCAGCCGCAGCCGGCGCGCCGCGCCGAGCGTGACCGTGGTCGGGACCTGGTGGTGCGGGGTGACGTGGACCGCGCGGATCTTGCCGCGCTCGCACGCGGCCTCGAGCGCCGCGACGTCGAGCCCGCCGGCGTCGACCGGGATCGGCTCGAGCTCGGCGCCCGCGAGCCGCAGCGCGCCCCACGCCGGCGGGTAGCCGAGCGCCTCGACGGCGACGCGGTCGCCCGGCCGGACGAGCATGCGCGCCGCGAGGTACAGCGCGTGCTGGCTACCGCGCACCACGGCGACCGTTCCTGCCGTCGCGCCGAGCCCGCGGGTCCGGCGCAGCATCTCGGCGAGCTGGTCGCGGAGCTCGGGATCGCCCTGCGGATCTTGATAGTCGAGCAGGCGCGCGCCGTGCGGCCGGGTGAGCACGCTGCGATAGGCGCGGCCGAGCGCGAGCTGGGGCACGAAGCGCAGCTCGGGCACTCCGCCGAGCAGCAGCAGCAGCCGGGGATGCCGGGCGAGCGGCGCCGCGACCGGGATCGACGTTCGTCGGCCCGCTGTTCGCCGCCGACCCCCACGGGGCGCGCCAGTACAGCGACGCCAGCGGCTGGAGCTACCTGCCCGCGGTCGGCGACGTCGTCACCTACAACGACAACACGACGGTGAACACGAACCTGCTGCTGACCACCGCCGATCTGAAGACGGTCGACGTGTCGCGCGACACGCTCGAGCCGCGCCTGATCGCGGCGCAGGCGAACGCGACGTACTTCACGAGCCACTGCCAGACCGGCGTGGTGTACACGACCGATCGCGATCAGCCCGGGCTCTACGTCGACCGCGCGCTCTAGCCGCTGCGCGATCGGCGGGGCAGCTCCGAAAACCTGCCTCTGTCCTCAGAGGGTGTGTTCGCTAACACTTGGCATTAGATCGCAATGACGTCTTGAACTTGATCTTTCTTTGTGGCGTGCGTTAATTCGCATGCATGCCACATCCCGCTCTCGATGACGATATACAACATCTGCGTGACGCGATTGCAGTTGCCCACGAAGCACGCACTCTGGGAAATCATCCCTTTGGCGCTGTGGTTGTCCTTGGTGGGGTCGAAGTCGCGCGAGCGCGCAATTCCGTGGTGACAACTCGCGATGCGACAGCGCACGCTGAAATGAATGTCCTCCGAGGGATTGCTGCATTTGAACATGAACGGTTTGCGGATGCGACACTTTACGCAAGTACAGAGCCTTGTGTTATGTGCTCGGGAGCAATGTACTGGGTTGGGATCAGGCGAATTGTGTATGCGTGTTCAGCGGAAACGCTCGCGCAATTGACTGGTGGTGATTTCATCGTTCCATGCCGCTACATCTTCAAGAACGGGGCCCATGACGTCGAGGTGGTTGGCCCTCTCATCGAGGAGGAGGCTATTGCGGTACACAGGGGGTTTTGGCGATGATTGAGCTAGGCGACCGCGCCCTGGCAGAACCAGCGCTGGCGGTTGCGATCGAAGTACAGCCACAGGCAGTCGCCGCGGCGCAGCTCGGCGAAGTGGTATTCGCGCGCCAGCTCGTGGGTCCACCAGCCGCCGGACACGAGGTAGGGCCCGAACAGCCGGGTGACCGCGCCGTGCTCGGGGCCGGACGGCAGCCAGCCGTCGTCGCGGCCGGGCCGGGGCTGGATCGCGAGCTGCTGCGGGCGGGTGAACATGCGGCGGACCAGCGGCGGCACGGGCGGCTCCGGGGCGGGGCGCGCCGCGGCGAGCTGGGCGAGCGGCGCCCAGCTGAACCGCGCCTCGGGCAAGTGGCCCTCGCGCAGCACGGCGCATACCACGGCGGCGTCACCCAGCTCGGCGCGCAGCCGCGCCAGGGCCTCGTCGGCGGCGCGCAGATCGCGGCGCGGCCGGTGGGCAAACAGCGCGAGCTGCTCGCGGGTCGCCGCCACGTCGTCGGCCCACACCCGGATCGCGTTGACCGGCGCCGCCGGCGGCTGGCCGGTCAGCCGGAGGTGGAGCAGCCGGAGCAGCGCGCGGCCATCGAGCGTCGGTTGCGCCGGCTTGAGGCAGTCGGCGCGCAGCGCCACGTGGCCGACCGCGTGCTTGAGCGCGAGCTCGACGTGCAGCGCGGTCACCGCGCGGCCGCGCGCCGCCAGCCGATCGAGCAGCCGATCGATCGGCGCCTTGCTGGCGAACACCAGCCGCTCGAGGTCGGCCTCGTCGTCGTCGAGCACGATCCGCTCGTCGGGCGCCTCGGGCGGCGCGACCGGCACCAGCGGATCCCAGCGCTCGCCCGCCGCCAGCTGGTACAGCCGGTGCGCGTCGTGGCCGAACCGCTCGAGGATCCCGCCGGCCGGCAGCCGCACCAGCTCGCCGACCCGCGTGACCCCGAGCCGGGCCAGCGCCTCGCGCAGCGCGGGCTCGATGTCGAGCCGGGCCAGCGGCACCGCGATCGCCAGCGCCCGCTCGTCGGCGTCGCTGGCCGGCACCACCACGCCGAGCCGGGTCGCGCGCGCGATCGCATACGTCGCGAACCGCGAGCCGCCGACCACGACCGCGCCGCGGTAGTGCTGGTCGGCGAGCAGCCGCGCGATCGCCTGGCTCCACGCGTGGCCCGGCGGGCCGCCGGCCTCGGGGAACACCTGCGCGAGGCCCTCGCCGTCGAGCCAGAACGTGCCCGGCTCGCCCGGCTCGACGCGCGGCGATAGCCGGTGCAGCGCGGCGCCGAGCGCGGTGGTGGCCTCGGCGATCTGCAGCGGCGGTACCACGCGCGCCTGCAGCCCGCCGCACAGCGCCAGCGCGTGGGCATAGCGATCGCCGACCAGCACGCCGGCCTGGCGCGCCCGCTCGCACGCCCACAGGACCCGGCCCTGCGGCCGATCGTCGTCGATCACCACGACCGGCGCCGCGCGCAGCGCGGGCTCTCGCCGCCACACCAGCTGGAGCGGAAACGCCGGCAGGTCGAGGCACGCGACGCGCATGGCTCAGTAGCCCGGTGGGCCGCGGCGCGCCATGGTGCGCGACCAGCCCGGCCCGCGGCGCTTGTCCTTGAGCGCGTGCACGGTCACGTCGTGCGATCGCGCGCCCGTGCGATCGAGCTGCGTGCCGGATCGGCGGGCCTCGGCGCGGAGCGAGATCAGCGACCCGAGCGACGGCGCCTCGGCCGGCTTGTCGGTGAGGCACACGACCGCGGCATCGTGGGTCTGGGCGAGGCCGACCAGGCGGCCCTGGTGCGCCAGCGCGAGCTCGACGTTGCCGCCGCCGGCGAAGTCGAGCACCACGAGGCCGAACGCGCCGGAGCGCAGCAGCCGCTCGGCGGCGCGCGCCGCGGTGGTGGCGTCGACCACGCACACCACGACCAGCGCTGCGAGATCGACGCCGGTATCGGCGACGTCGGGCGGATAGAACGTGCCGTGGCCGAGCGCGATCCACGCGACCGGCTCGGCCGCGCGCTGGGCCTCGAGCACCAGCTCGATCGCCGCCGTGAGCGTCGCCGTGGCGCCGCGCGCCGATAGCTCGATCAGCCGGCCGCGCAACGCCTCGAGGCCCCAGCGCTCGGCATCGCCGGCCGGCGCGCGAGGATCGATCTGCAGGATCCGGGCGGTGGCCGCCGAGGTCCCCGAGCTTCGCAGCATCGCTTGCAGCTCATCGCGCACGGAGCACCGCTATGAACATCGGTTCAGTATTGGGCGACAGGGATAGCGACGCACCCACGAACCGCTGGTTTCGTGGTGATCGGGAGATCACATGCACCGATCCGGCATCCATTCGGCATCCATCCGGCGTCATCCAGCATCCATCCAGCATCCATCCGGCGTCCATCCGACGACCATCGGCGCTGGCATCGACATTGACTGCCTGGTCTCGAAATCTGAACATTTGACCAGTGCACACGCCACTGTGGTGCAAGTCCAACTTCTCGTTCCTCGAGGGCGCGAGCCACGCGGAGGAGCTGATCGAAGAAGCGCATCGCCTCGGGCTGCCGGCGCTCGCGCTGACCGATCGCGATGGGGTGTACGGCATGGTCCGCGCCCACACCAAGGCGCGCGCGCTCGGTGTGCAGCTGCTGTGCGGCGCGCAGGTGTCGGTGGCGGCGCCCGGCGACGCGCTGGCGGCCTCGCCGGTCTCGGGCCGCGGCCTGCACGATGGCGATGCGGAGACCGCGGGGCGCGGGCCCGGCTGGGGCCACGACACCGACGATCGTCCTCCGGCCGCCGCGATCGCGATCACCGGCCGGCGCCACAAGTCCAGGCGCGCGAAGCCCCGGCAGCCCGCGCTGGCGCTGCCCTCGCCCGGCGGCCCGGCGGCCCACCCGCCCGCGACCACGCCCCTCGTGTTGCTCGCGACCAACCGCGCCGGCTGGACCCAGCTGACCCGGTTGCTCACCCGGGGCCGGCGGCGCTGTGACAAGGGCGAGGCGATCGTGGCGTGGCCCGAGGTCTGCGCCCACGCCGACGGGCTGATCGCGCTGTGGGGCGGCGACGCGAGCCTGCTCGCCGGCGAGGCCGAGCCCCCGGCGCGCGTGATCGGCGAGCTGCGCGACGCGTTCGGCGATCGGCTGTACGCGATGCTGACCCGGCACCGTCGCGCCGATGAGGTGGCGCGCGAGCTGCGCGTGCAGGCGCGGGCGACCACTGCGGGGCTCGCGACGGTCGCCGCGACCGAGGTGCTGTATCACGCGCGGCGCCGCCGGCCGCTGCAGGACGTGCTGACCTGCATCCGCCACGGCGTCACGCTGGCGACCGCCGGCCGCAAGATCCGCGGCAACGACGAGCACGATCTGCGCACGCCGCACGCGTTCGGCGAGCTGTTCGCCGACGAGCCCGGCGCGGTCGCCCGCACGCTCGAGGTCGCGGCGCGCTGCACGTTCTCGCTCGCCGAGCTGCGCTACCGCTATCCCTCGGAGCGGCTGCCCGATGGCACCACGTCGGCCGCGCAGCTCCGCGCGCTGACCTATGCCGGCGCGGCCGGGCGCTATGCCGGCGCGGTGCCCGCCGCCGTGCGCCGCCAGCTCGACACCGAGCTCGCCCTGATCGAGGAGCTCGACTACCCGGGCTACTTCCTCACGATGTACGAGATCGTGTCGTACTGCCGGCGCCGCGCGATCCTGTGCCAGGGCCGCGGCTCGGCGGCGAACTCGGCGGTGTGCTTCTGCCTCGGCATCACCGCGGTCGATCCGGTGAACATGAGCTTGTTGTTCGAGCGCTTCCTGTCGCGCGAGCGCGCCGAGCCGCCCGACATCGATCTCGACATCGAGCACGAGCGCCGCGAGGAGGTGATCCAGCATGCGTACGCCGTGTACGGCCGCGATCACGCCGCGATGGTGTGCAACGTGATCCGCTACCGCCCCAGGTCCGCGATCCGCGACGTCGGCAAGGTGCTCGGCATCTCCGAGACCGCGCTCGATCGCGCCGCCAAGCAGATCTCGATGTACGGCGCGATCGACGGCGAGGCGGTCGCGCGCGCCGGGCTCGGCGACCGCAGCGCCGGCGTCGTCGCGCACCTGGTGCGGCTGGCCGGCGAGATCCTCGAGTTCCCTCGCCACCTGTCGATCCACCCCGGCGGGTTCCTG
Organism: Kofleriaceae bacterium; assembly: GCA_036271215.1. Taxonomy (GTDB): domain Bacteria; phylum Myxococcota_A; class Polyangia; order Haliangiales; family Haliangiaceae; genus JABFXX01. The sequence continues at coordinate 52,898 of DATBBB010000092.1, forward strand.
CTCGGCCACGAGCCGGTCCACGACATCGTGCCGATCGAGAACGCGACGATGCCGGGCCGCACGGTGATCCAGTGGGACAAGGACGATCTCGAGGAGCTCGGGCTGTTCAAGGTCGACCTGCTCGGGCTCGGCGCGCTGCACCAGCTCCACCTGGCGCTCGATCTGATCCGCACGCACCGCGGGCGCGAGCTCACGATGGCCACGATCCCGACCGACGACCCGGCGACCTACGACATGATCTGCACCGCCGACACGGTCGGCACGTTCCAGATCGAGAGCCGGGCGCAGATGGCGATGCTGCCGCGGCTCAGGCCGCGCACGTTCTACGATCTGGTGATCCAGATCAGCCTGGTGCGGCCGGGCCCGATCTCCGGCGGGATGGTGCACCCCTACCTGCGCCGGCGCGCCGGCCTCGAGCCGGTCGCGTATCCCCACCCGTGCCTCGCGCCGGTGCTCGAGAAGACGCTCGGCGTGCCGCTGTTCCAGGAGCAGGTGATGAAGCTCGCGATCGTGGCCGCCGACTACACGCCCGGCGAGGCCGATCAGCTGCGCCGCGACATGGCGGCGTGGCAGCGCTCGGGCCGGATCGAGCAGCACCGCGAGCGCCTGGTCGGCCGGATGGAGCGCAAGGCCATCCCTCGCGAGTTCGCCGAGCGCGTGTTCGAGCAGATCCGCGGGTTCGGCGAGTACGGGTTCCCCGAGTCACACGCGATCAGCTTCGCGCTGATCGCCTACGCGACCTCGTGGCTGCGCAAGCACTACCTGCCGGAGTTCACGTGCTCGCTGCTGAACGCGCAGCCGATGGGGTTCTACTCGCCCGCGACGATCGTGAACGACGCGCAGCGCCACGGGCTCGAGGTCCGGCCGATCGACGTGACGCGTAGCGCGTGGGACTGCACGCTCGAGCCGACCGGCGACGCGTTCGGCTACGCCGTGCGCATGGGTCTGCGCTGGATCAAGGGCGCCCAGCTCGCGGAGATCGAGCGGATCATCGCGGCCCGCGCGGCCTGCGGGTTCGCCTCGATCGAGGACTTCGTGCGCCGCACGCGCGTGGCGGGCCGGCTCCACACCGCGCTCGCCGAGGCAGGCGCGCTGGGCGAGCTCGGCGCGGCGAGCCGCGATCGCCGCGATGCGCTGTGGCAGGTCCGCGGCTGGATCGCGCGGCAGGACGACGCGCTGGTGCTCGGCGGCGGCGCGGAAGACGGCGCGACGCTCGCCTCGGAGACGTTCGGCCGGCTCGGGCCGCTCGACGAGATCCTGTGGGACTACCGCGAGGCCGATCACTCGACCCGCGGGCACCCGCTCGCCCCGATGCGCGACGAGCTCCGGGCGCGGGGCTGGCCGGACGCCCGCACGGTGGCGCGGGGCCGCGATGGCCAGCGGCTCGACTACGTGGGGATCGTCATCTGCCGCCAGCAACCGGGGACCGCCTCGGGCGTCGTGTTCATGACGCTCGAGGATGAGACCGGGTTCGTCAACCTGGTGGTGTGGCAGCGGGTGTTCGAGCAGTTTGCCCAGGTGCTGCGGACCCAGTCCCTGCTCGGCATCACCGGCAAGCTCCAGGTCCAGGACGGCCTGGTCCACCTGATCGCCGACGAGCTCTGGGCGCCGCGGATCTCTCGCTCGGTGGTCCGCGTCGAGAGCCGCGACTTTCATTGACGCTGTCTGCGGTGTATATTTCCTGATGAGCGTCTGCGGTTTATTTTGTGCGGGTGATTTGTCATCGTGAAACCACGTGGAGACTGCAGCAGGGACGCCTGAGCCGGCTGGCGTGAGTATCAGTCGTCGCGTCGGGCGTTACACGCTGCGCTCGTTGCTTGGCCGCGGCGGCATGGGCGAGGTGTATCAGGCCTACGACGAGCGCCTGCGGCGCCACGTGGCGATCAAGCGCATCCACGCCGCGGCCGGCGATGATCCGCAGCGCCGCGCCCGGTTCGAGCAGGAAGCGCGCCTCTTGGCGCAGCTCGTTCACCCCGCGATCGTCCAGGTGTTCGACATCTTCGACGACGAGACCGGTGACTGGGTCGTGATGGAGCTGGTCGAGGGCCGCACCCTGGCCGCGCTCCTCGAGCACGGCCCGCTCGGCGTCGACGACGTGCTGCGCTATGGCCACGCGATCGCCGCGGGGCTCGATGCCGCGCATCGCCAGGGCATCATCCATCGCGATCTCAAGGTCGAGAACGTGATGCTGTCGAACACCGGCCAGATCAAGATCCTCGATTTCGGGCTGGCCAAGCGGTCCCCCAATGGCGACGCCTCCTCGGCCGCGCTGTCGAGCGAGGGCCAGGTGCTGGGCACCGTGCGAGCCATGTCCCCGGAGCAGGCGCGCGGCCTGGCGGTCGACGAGCGCTCGGACCTGTTCTCGCTGGGCGTCTTGCTGTACGAGCTGCTCGCCAGGGTCACGCCGTTTTCCGGAACGACGCCGGTGGCCACCGTTCTGCGGGTGACCACCGACCGGCAGCGCTCGCTCGTCGAGTTGCCGGGCATGGCGGTGCGCATCCCGCATGCGCTGTCGGCGCTGGTCGATCAGCTGCTCGAGAAGGCGGTCGAGCAGCGGCCGGCGAGCGCGGCCGAGGTTCGCGATCACCTGCAGGCCATGGCGGAATCTCGCGCGGCCATGACGTCCGCGGGTGCCCCGGTGACCGAGCGCTGGGCCGCGCCGGCCGGCTCGCACCCGGGCAGGATGGAGCCGCGCGATCAGGACACCCAGATCTCGAGCTCGAACCTCGCCGCGCCAGGGCCGCCCCAGCGCGATCGCGAGACCGAAATCGAGCTCGGCCCGACGGCGCTGCGGGTCCCACCCGCCGGGCTGCCGCCGGCCACGCCCCGGCGATGGCGCAGGCGCCTGGTGATGGCGGTGCTCGGTGCTGCGCTCGCCGGTTCGGCGATCGTGGTCGGGGCCGGCGCGCTGCGGCCGGCGCCGGCGGACGCCAGCCTGGCCACCCCGGTGGCGGCGCCGCTGCCCTCCGCCGCTCCGCAGGGCGCCCTCGCATCGGCGCGAGATCCCAGGGCCGAGTACGAGCGCGGCATGACGCTGTTGCGCAACTACCACCGTCCGGGCGCGGTCGATGAGGCCGCCGGGATCTTTCAACGCTTGCTGCGCGACGACGAAGCGTCGGCGCCCGGCTATGCAGGCCTGGCGCGCGCGTACTGGGTCCGGTCCACGTTCACCGATGCGAGCCAGGACGCGATGTTCTTGCAGCAAGCCCGGGCCGCCGCCGACCGGGCGGTCGCGCTGGATGAGTTCCTGGTCGATGGCCGCGTGAGCCATGGCCTGGTCGCGCTGCAGCTGGGGCAGGAGGCGCAAGCCGAGCGTGACTTCCAGGCCGCGATCGCGCTCGACGGCAAGAGCGCGGACGCGTTCCACGGCGAGGCGCTGCTGCGCAAGCACCAGCAGCGCCTGGACGAGGCCGAGGCGGCGTTCCGCAAGGCGATCGAGCTGGCCCCCGGAGCGCGCGATCTCTACGACGACCTCGGCGGCTTGCAGGTGCAACGCGGCAAGTATCAGGACGCGATCCCGCTGTTCGAGCACAGCATCGCGCTGGCGCCGGATAGCCCGTATGGCTACAGCAACCTCGGCGCGGTGTACCTGCTGCAAGGTCGCTATGCGGACGCCGCCCAGCGATTCCAGGACGCGCTGAAGATCCGCCCGTTGTCCTCACTCTACAGTAACCTCGGGACCGTGCTGTTCGCGCAGGGGCTCTACGGGCCCGCCGCAAACGCGTTCGAGCGCGCGCTGGCGATGGGCGGCGCGGCCAACAGTGCCGTGTACTGGGGCAACCTCGCGGATGCGTATCGTCAGCTCCCCGAGGCCGACCAGGCGCGCGAGGCCTACGATCATGCGATCCGGCTGTTCGACGCCGAGCTCGCGCAGTCGCCCCAGGATCTGACGCTGCGCAGCCGGCGCGTCCTGGACCTGGCCAAGCGCGGTGATTGCCAGCGCGCGGGCGATGGTCTGGCCTCGATGATCGATGCCAGCGATGCCCCGGCGTATGCGGTGTTTCGCATGGCCGTGGCCCTCGAGATCTGCGGGCAGCGCCAGCGCGCGATCACCACGCTCGAGCGAGCGCTCGCGAGCGGGTTCTCGCCGGCCGAGATCGGCAATGATCCCGAGCTGCGGGCGCTGCGCGCGGATCCCGGCTATCTCCGGATGATCGATCGCCGCGGCCAGCCCCCGGTCACGACGGGTTCCCATTCGGGCCGATGATGACCTCCGGGTCCGAGATGAAGGTCTGCGAATCGGATCCGGAGTCCACCTCCAGATAAAAGGATAGCTTGCCTGTGACAGACGCCTGGAACTGCACCGCGCCTGTCACGGTGTAGCTTGAGCCATAGCTTCCCCAGGGACAGTTCGATGGTGCCGAGTCGCTAAAGCTCTTGTTCTGGAGGTAAGAGCTGCCGTTCGCCGTCTGTTGTTCGCTCCAAGCATCGGGATTTGGTAGGTTGACAAAGGTGCTCGGGTCGTAGGTCGCGGCGCTATCGAGGTAGCTGAATCCCAGGTTGAAGGTGCTCGGTGTCGGCGGTGACGAGGGCTGCCCCAGATTCCAGATGAAAAAATACAGTACGTCGCCGACCTGAAAATTGAACCACGCGGGGGTGTGCCCGGCCTGGTCCTGGGACAGCGCGTATTGTAGGAAGCGATACTCGTCAGACTCGTGCCCGAGATTCCAGACCGAGCCAATGAGCGGGCTGCCCCATTGAAACCCTAGATGAACGTACCACTTTGCCATGTTGAATCTCCTTGCCGAACCGCCAGAGCAACGAATGGACCAAGCGCGATGCTAGGTCCAGAGCGGCGCGAGATGCAGGCGGCCAGCACCGATATCGAGCTGCCGCACACGTCGGAGGTCGTGGACGCGCGCGTCGCGGGCTTGACGATCTTGTACCACCCGAGCCTTGCCCGGGTGGGAGAGCGGGCGCTGCTCCCGGGCCTCGAGTCCGGCCGAAGCTACGCGCTGTCTCGTCTGGAGCCTCCGTTTGCGGCGCCCGGCGCCCGCGACAGCCGGCCGCTCGCCGATCACCGGATCTCTCGCGTTCCCGTGGTGATGCGCGGCGGGGCCGATCAAACGGTGACGCTCGATTGCGGGGCCAGCCGCACCCCGGTGAGCTCGAACGGCCATCCGATCACGGGCACCGCCCAGTTCTCGCGCGCCGAGGTCGAGCGTGGTGTGGTCCTGCTCCTGGGGAGCCGCATCGTG
>DATBBB010000093.1:0-12547 GCA_036271215.1 Kofleriaceae bacterium
CGGCGGTTGCTGTGGGCCCTGCGGTGGTGGCTGCTGGCCGGCCGGCGGGACGTACGTGGTGCCGGTGCCGCCGGTGTTCGCCAGGCCGCCGCGACCGCCGCCGCCGGGATAGCCGCCGCCGCCGCCGCCGCCGGGATAGCCGCCGCCGCCGGGATAGCCGCCGCCACCGCCGCCGGGGTGGCCACCGCCGGGGTAGCCGCCGCCGCCGGGAGGGCCACCGCCGGGAGCGCCGCGGGGCGGGGAATACGTGCCGCCGCCGTGGGTCGGATGCCAGCCGGCGACCGGCGGGCGATAACCTCCGGGGCCGACCGGCGGGCGATAGCCTCCGGGGCCGACCGGCGGCGCGGACGAGATCGGCGGCGCGACCCGGGTGGGCCGGCCATCGCGGTGATCGCGCAGGTGCCAGCCGCTCGGCAGGCGATCCGGCTGCGACCAGTAGCCCGGCGTGTAGACATACTGATCGCCGACGTAGTCGTAGTTCGGCTCGACGTAGACGTAGCCGGTCTGCTCGCGCTCCCAGCGGCCGTTGAGCCAGACCCACTCGTAGCCGTTCCAGTGCCAGTAGCCGTCGATCCAGACCGAGCCATCGCCCGGCGAGTCAGACATCTGCTCGTAGAGCGGCTCCGGCGGCATGCTCGACACGAAGTAGGGCGACGGCTCGCCCACGGTCACGTTCGGCGATGCATGACCCTGGGTGCTGTACCCGTACCCGTAGCCAGGATTCACAGGTGGCGTGTCGTGAACGACGCAGGCGCCGGTCCCCGCCGCGAGCGCGGCAGCGAGCATGCCGCGGACCAGGAGTTGGATCTGCATGAATCCTCCAGGGGAAGCGCCCGAAGCGACACAGTCTAGTTGACGGATATTGCTGCCACAAGTACACAGAACGCCGATGAAAACGGTCTTCTCAGGCATCCAGCCAACGGGGGAGCTCCACCTGGGCAACTACCTCGGTGCCGTTCGCAACTGGGTAGCGCTGCAAGACCAGTACCGATGCGTCTTCTGCATCGTCGATTATCACGCGCTGACCCAGGACTACGACGCCAAGGAGATGTCCCGGCGGGTGACCGAGATGGTCGTCGATCTGCTCGCGCTCGGCATCGACCCGGATCGCTCGTTGCTGTTCCTGCAATCGATGGTGCCCGAGCACACCGAGCTGGCGTGGGTGTTCACCAACGTCACCGGGTTCGGCGACCTCGAGCGGATGACGCAGTTCAAGGACAAGGCCGAGTCGCAGCCCGAGAATATCAACGTCGGGCTGTTCCAGTATCCCGTGCTGCAGGCGGCCGACATCCTGCTCTACAAGGCCGAGCTGGTGCCGGTCGGCCAGGATCAGGTCCAGCACATCGAGCTCGCGCGGCGGATCGCGCGCAGCTTCAACCATCGCTGGGCCAAGGTCTTCCCCGAGTGCGAGCCGCTGCTGACCAACCTGCCCAAGCTGCTCGGGCTCGACGGCAAGAAGAAGATGAGCAAGTCGCTCGGCAACCATATTCCGCTCTCGGTGTTCGGCCAGCCGCCGGCCGGCTCGACCCCGGAGAAGCAGCTGAAGAAGCTGCTCGGGCGCGCCGTCACCGACGAGAAGCGCGTGACCCGCGAGGATCCGGGCGAGCCCGACGACTGCAACATCGCCACGATGCACAAGGCGCTGTCGTCGGCTGAAGACCTCGCGTGGGTCTACGAGGGCTGCCGGTCGGCGTCGATCGGCTGCGTCGACTGCAAGGGCCGGCTCGCCGACAACCTGCTCGCGCACTTCGCGCCGTACGCCGCGCGCCGCGCGGAGCTTCTGGCCGCGCCCGAGCGGGTCCAGGAGGTCCTCGAGCAGGGCGCTGCCAAGGCGCGGGTGATCGCCCAGCGCACGATGGCCGAGGTCCACAAGAAGCTGGGGCTATGGCGCTCGCGCTGACCTCGCGGCGCTCGACCTTGGCCGCGGTCGCGAGCGCGCTCGCGGCGATGGCGCTGGCCGCCGCGGTGGCGGGCCGCAGTTGCCGGGTCAGCCAGCCCGGCCCCGAGGCCGCCGTGCGCGACATGATCCAGGCCGCGAAGACCGGCGATGCCGACACCGTGTTCGCGCTGCTCACCCCGGCGACCCGCGATCGGCTCGAGCTCGAGGCCAAGCGCGCGACCGATCTGGTCGGCGCGTCGCAGCGCTACTCCGCCAAGGATCTGATCTCGATCGGCAGCTCGGACGGCGTCCCCGATCCGACCGACATCACGGTGCTCGAGGACCACGGCGACCGCGCGGTGGTCGAGGTCGTGTCGCCGGCCGGCCGCGCGCGGATCGATCTGGTGCGGCTCGAGGGCCGGTGGCGGATCGATCTGCCGCAGTATGGCAGTCTCTGACCGGTCGATGCTGTACTGCTGCCGGACGTACCGGTGTGTTCCGCGCGAGATCGCCGCGCCGCGTGCACGAGATCGCTCGACGATCTCGCGACGCCGGTGTACATCACGCGCATGCGCAAGCTCTGGTTGATCGCGCTGGTTGCGTGTGGCGGTGGGCAGGCGGGGCGAGCCCCGGTCGATCCTGGGCCGGCGCCTGTGCCCGCTCCTGGCGCCGCTCCTATCGGCGCTCACACTGCGTCCGCTACCCAGGCGCCCGAGGTCTCGATGCCGAAACATCCCTGGCCGGCGACCCACGCCGGCACCACCACCGACACCGTGCAGGGCAAGCAGCTCGCCGATCCGTACCGCTGGCTCGAGGACGAGAAGGCGGCGGACGTCCAGGCGTGGATGACCGAGCAGGATACGTATGCGCGGGGCGAGCTCGCGAAGTCGCCGCATCGCGACGAGATCGAGGCCCGGCTCAAGCAGCTGTTCTACTACGACGCGGTGTCGGCGCCGGTCCACCGCGGCGGCCGGTTCTTCTATACCCGCAAGCACGCCGACAAGGAGAAGATGATCGTCTACTGGAAGCAGGGCGAGGCCGGCGCGGAGCACGTGCTGTTCGATCCCAACCAGTGGAGCGCCGATGGCAGCACCGGGCTCGGCTCGTGGTCGCCGAGCTGGGACGGCAAGTACGTCGCGTACGGCGTCAAGGAGCACAACTCCGACGAGGCCGTGACCCACGTGTACGACGTCACCGCGGGTAAGGATCTCGCCGACAAGATCGAGGGCACCAAGTACTCGAGCGCGTCGTGGACGCCGGACAGCCACGGCTTCTACTACACGTGGATCCCGCCGGTCGGCGACAAGGTCACCGTCGCCGAGCGCCCCGGGTTCGCGGAGGTGCGCTACCACAAGCTCGGCGCACCGGCCGCGGCCGACCCGATCATCCACCCGGCGACCGGCAACGCCGAGACGTTCATCAACGGTTCGATCTCGCACGACGGCCACTGGCTGTTCGTCACGGTCCAGCACGGCTGGAATTCGTCGGACGTGTACTTCAAGGACCTGCGCAAGCAGTCGACCGAGTGGACCACGCTGGTCGCGGGGGCCGACGCCATCTTCGACGTCGAGGCCTGGCGCGACCTGTTCTACGTCAAGACCAATCACGGCGCGCCGAAGAACCGGGTGTACCGGGTCGCCCCGGATCACCTCGACCGTGCGTCGTGGCGCGAGATCGTGCCGCAGAGCGAGGCCACGCTCGAGAGCTTCGGCATCGTCGGCGAGCACCTGGTGCTGACCTACCTGCGCAACGCGGCGAGCGAGATCGAGCTGCGCGAGCTGTCCGGGACCTTGGTCCGCAAGGTCGATCTGCCGCCGCTCGGCAGCACTGCCGGGATCTCGGGCAACCCCGACGAGGATACCGGGTACATCGCCTACACGTCGTTCACCGAGCCGCAGGTGATCTACAAGACGTCGATCAAGACCGGCAAGACATCGGAGTGGGCGCGGATCAAGCTGCCGGTCGATACCACGCAGCTGACCGGCGAGCAGGTGTTCTATCCGTCGAAGGACGGCACCAAGATCTCGATGTTCCTGATCTACAAGAAGGGCACCCAGCGCAACGGCACGAACCCGACGATCCTCAACGGCTACGGCGGGTTCAACGTCAGCCTGACCCCGGGGTTCGCGAGCGCGCGCGCGGTGTGGCTCGAGCGCGGCGGGGTGTATGCGATCCCGAACCTGCGCGGCGGCGGCGAGTACGGCGAGGACTGGCACCGCGCCGGCATGCTGCTGCACAAGCAGAACGTGTTCGACGACTTCATCGGCGCGGCCGAGTACCTGATCGCCGAGAAGTGGACGTCGCGCGACCACCTGGCGATCAGCGGCGGGTCGAACGGCGGCCTTTTGGTCGGCGCCGTGGTCACCCAGCGGCCGGAGTTGTTCAAGGCCGTGGTGTGCGCGGTGCCGCTGCTCGACATGCTGCGCTACCACATGTTCGGCTCGGGCAAGACGTGGGTGCCGGAGTACGGCTCGGCGGAGGATCCGGCGCAGTTCCAGGCGCTCTACCAGTACTCGCCGTATCGCGTCGCGATCGACGCCGGGCCGCGCGCGTACCCGGCGGTGCTGTTCGATTCGGCCGACCACGATGACCGGGTCGATCCGCTGCATGCGCGCAAGCTGGCGGCGGTGCTGCAGGCCATGCAGACCGCGAACGCGCCGATCTTGCTCCGCATCGAGCGCAACTCCGGCCACGGCGGGGCGGACCTGGTGAAGCAGCAGGTCGAGCGCTCGGCCGATCAGCTCAGCTTCCTCGACCACATCCTGCGTTGACCGCGGGCGGGTTGCGCTGTACTTCGCGGCGGTGCTCGCGAAGCTCGAGCACGGACAGCGCCAGTGCGTTGACCGCGGGCGGGTTGCGCTGCACTTCGCGGGACCGGGGCTGCGCCCGCGGCGGCGCCTGGACCGCGGTGGGGCGCCTGCACGGCTCCGGCGGCTCTGCTATCACACGGTGATGAGATTCGCCTGGCTCGCGCTCGTGCTGCCGCTCGCTGGTTGTCCGCATGGCGACACGCCCCGGCCGAGCGGCCCCGAACCGACGGTCGCCGAGGTCGTTGCGCGGCTGACCCAGGCCAGGGGAGATCTGCACTCGTTCACCGGCGCTGCGGTCATGGAGTACTGGCTCGGCAACGATCGGTTCAAGGGCGACGTGCTCGCAATGGGTGAGGTCGGGTCCAAGGTCCGGATCGCGGCGCTGTCGCCGGCGGGTGGCAGCACGCTCGCCGAGATGGCGTGCGATGGCAGCCAGTTCGTCTCGGTCAACTATCAGAACAACTGCGTGCTGACCGGGCCGTGCAACCGGCAGTCGATCGCGAGCTTCTTCGGCATCGAGCTGGCGCCCGACGACTTCCTGCACCTGGCGCTCGGCACGCCGCCGGTGGTCGACCAGGCTCGCGGCGCGGTGACCTGGGACGCCGGCAAGGGCCTCCAGCACGTCGAGCTCGAGGGCGACGGCGGCAAGCAGACGATCGGGATCGACGACCGCGATCGCCGGTGGGACGTTGTCGAGAGCGAGCTCATCGGACCGGACGGCAAGCCGGTGTGGTCGGTCAAGAACGGCGCGTTCGACAACGCCAAGGATCCCGACGGCAAGGACCACCGCGTGCCGGGCAAATCGCACTTCACCACACCGAACCGCCAGAAAGCCGACCTCACCGTCGAGTGGCGCGAGCGCACCGTGAACGTGGCGATCGATCCGAAGAAGTTCACGATCGCGGTGCCCGCGGGCCTGCCGACCTGCGGCCAGGCGCCGCCGAAGCCGTAGCGCCCATCGGGGGACGGTGAGCGCGGTGCGCGCGGATCGCGGCGCTTACTCGGTCTCTTGGACGTGCGCGGCCTGTGCGGCAGCCATCAGGGCGGGAGGCAGATTGCCCGGATCGAGCCGGACCTTGCCGTCGTGCACCGCGGCGATCTCGGGGCCGCTCAGCGTGAAGTCGCCGCCACCCTCGATGTAGATGACGACGTGGTCCTTGGCGACCATGCGAACCGCGCCGATCTCCTCGCCGCCTTCCTCGAGGAAGATCTGATCGCCCACCTGGATGTGAAACGTGTGCTGTGACATCGGGGCCTCCGGGGGCACTCTGCCATGCGCGGGATCGCGTGACGAGGATCTCGGGGAACAGCTGCAACACGGTCGTGGCGAACGGCTGTATCAACGGCGGTCCGGGCGGCGGCTCGTGCGGCGGCTCGTGCGGCGGTCGGGCGGCGGTCGGGCGGCGCTCGTGCGGCGGCTCGGGCGGCGGTCGGGCGGCGGCTCGGGCGGCGTGACCTGCGACTCGCTCGAGAGCGACTGCCCGTCGGGCCTTGGAGCCCTGCGAGTCGGGGTGGCCAGGACTCTATTAGATCCACAGCGTTGCGGTGCCTGGGGTAGCGTCGCAACATCTTGGTACTGCTCGTGATTTCGAGCGGTGCACGGCAAAAGTGATCCGGGCCCGCGCGATCTTCGTACCAGGACCGTGGGGAAACTGGCCCGTGATACAAGGACCCGGATGTCTCGGGTCCGCACGCGGTCGGCGCGCGCTCGGCTGGCGGTGGCCGCCTGTCTGCTGTGGCTGATCGGCGTCGAGGCCCTGCCGGCGCTGCACGAGGCGCTCCACGATCAACTCGCGCCCCACCGCCACGACGGCGGCTCGATCGTGGTCGCCTCGTTCGAGGACTCGACTCACCGCCACCCCGACGGCACGATCCACTTCGTCGCGCCGCACGCGCACGCGGATCACTCGCGGCGGCGGCCGGACGATGGTCGCGCCCATGCAACCGGGCCCGCCGGCCACGCCGCCGGCCTCGCGCACCACGCCGCGGCGCTGGCGCCGACCGCGCCGCCTGTCACCTGGCCGTTGCCGATCGACCGCCGGGCGATCCTGGTCGCCGTCGCCCGCTCGGTCGAGCTCGTCGCCATCGATCCGCTCGCCGCCACCGCGCGCGGGCCGCCGTCGCTCGGCTGACCGGGCTCACCTGGTTGACCGCGCAAGACCTGCTTGCGATCCGTCACCTCGCGTGAGCGCCGAGTCAGCCCCAGGCAGTTCTCCTGGAGCGAGCGACCGCCGGTGTCGGCGCACATCCTTGGCGTGCGCGCGTCCCCTGCGCGTCGCGGTCGTGCCTCGGTGAGGCGCGATGGACGGCTACGCGATTGGACACCACAGGATATGGCTTACTCGAACACCGTCGTTGCGGTGATCGCCGGGGCGACGCTCGCCCTCGGGATGACCGGCAACGCGCTTGCGCAACCCACGAGCGACGCTCCCACTCCAAATGGCAGCGCATCGGGCACCTCCGCCGCACCCACGCCGCCGGTCGCGCCGCCACCTGCCACGCCCGCGGCTCCGGCCACGCCCGCGGCTCCTGCCACGCCCGCGACTCCTGCCACGCCAGCGACGCCGGCCACGCCCGCGGCTCCGACCACGCCCGCGGCTCCGACCACGCCCGCGGCTCCTGCCACGCCCGCGACGCCTGCCACGCCCGCGGCTCCTGCGACGCCTGCCACGCCGGCCGCCGCGGCCTCGGCGACGCCTGCCACGCCAGCCACCGCCGCCGCCGCGCCCGCCGCGATCCCGGCGCCGCAGGCCGCGCTGTCCGATGACGCACTGGCCGCCGCCGCGGAAGCCGACGCCGAGGTCATCGAGATCGACGACACCGCACCTGCCGAGTCGGCATCGTCGGTCCACATCTCGCAGGACGACCTCAAGTACCGATCGCGCACCCAGGTCTCCGACATCCTGCGCCAGGTGCCCGGCCTCATGGTCTCGCAGCACGCCGGCGGCGGTAAGTCGGACCAGTACTTCATCCGCGGGTTCGACGCCGACCACGGCACCGACATCGCGATCTACGCCGACGGCGTCCCGGTCAACATGCCGAGCCACGGCCACGGCCAGGGCTACGCCGATACCCACTTCCTGATCCCCGAGACGGTCAACACCGTCGACGTCCACAAGGGACCATACTCGGCGCGGTTCGGCGACTTTTACACCGCCGGCGCGATGGAGCTGCAGACGCTCGACAAGGTCGAGGGCCCGACGCTATGGATCGCCGGTGGCGCGCCGCTCGCGGGGCCCAAGGCGGTCGAGCAGTACAACCGGCGGATCGTCGGCATGGCGAGCCCCGAGATCCGCGACAACACCACCGACAAGTCGCTGATCGCGGCGCAGATCGCCGACACCGACGGCCCGTTCGACAACGCCCAGCACTTTCGCCAGGGCAACGCGCTGGTCAAGTGGCAGGGCCAGGTCGGCCGCGGCGAGCTCAAGGTCGAGACCAACTGGTACGCCGCGAGCTGGAACGCGTCGGGCCAGGTCCCCGCGTCGGCGGTCACCGACGGCATCATCGACCGGTTCGGCTCGCTCGATCCGTCGGAGGGCGGCGACACCTCGCGCACCAGCCTCCAGCTCGGCTACCGCGTCCACGACGACCACGGCGGGCTGTGGCGCGCGTCGGTGTTTGGCCTCGAGTACCGGCTGCGGCTGTTCTCGGACTTCACGCTGTTCGCGCGCGATCCGGTGCACGGCGACGAGATCGAGCAGGACGACGCACGCTCGGTGTGGGGCCTCGACACCGCGTACGAGCGCCACTTCGACCTCGCCGGGTTCGATACCTACCTGACGGCGGGGGTCCAGATGCGCGACGACGACGTCGAGACCGGGCTGTGGCACGCGGAGAAGAGAGTCCGGCTGCCGGACTGCTTCGATCTCGGCGCCAACCCGTGCAACAACGACTACGACCGGATCCGCGACGTCGCGGGCTACGCCGAGGCGACGATCCATGTCTTGCCCCACGTCCACATCCTGCCGGCGATCCGGTTCGAGCAGTTCACGTGGGACGTCGACGATCTCAACCCCGCGACCCGGACCGATCCGATGCTGACCTCGGGCGGCAGCGCGGCCCGCGCGCTGGTGCTGCCCAAGCTGTCGATCGAGGCCGAGGCGACCCCCAAGCTGGACCTGTTCGTCAACGCCGGCAGCGGCTTGCACTCGAACGACGCGCGGTCCGACGTGGCGACCCACGGCGACGGCGCGGTGGCGCGCGCGCTCGGTGCCGAGGCCGGGTTTCGCACCTCGGTGATCCCGCACACCAAGTTCGCCGCCGACTTCTGGTACCTGCACCTCGACTCCGAGCTGGTGTGGAACGGCGACGAGGGCGGCACCGAGGCGGCGGGGCCGACCCGGCGCTACGGCGTCGATCTCGAAGGTTCGTACAACCCGTTCCCGTGGCTGCGGTTCGACGCCAACCTGAGCCTCGCGCATTCGCAGTTCGTCCACAACGCCGGCAATGGCAACGGGCTGGCGCTGGCGCCCAAGATCATGGGCCAGGGCGGCGCGACCATCACCGACGGCAACCAGTTCATCTCGCTGCGCGCGCGGGGCATCGGCGACCGTCCGGGCAGCGACGACGACCCGGCGCTGGTCGCCGAGGGCTATCTGATCTTCGATCTGATCGCCGGCCGCACGTTCGGCAAGCTCGACGTCAACCTGACGCTCAATAATCTGCTCAACTCCGACTGGCGCGAGGCCCAGTTCGCCGATACCTCGGCGGTGACCCGCGGCGGGCCGGCCGTCGAGCAGATGCACTTCACGCCGGGCATCCCGCTCAGCGCCACGGTGACCGCGTCGTATCGCCTGTAGGTCGGTTGTAAGCCGCGCGGTCAGATCACGATGCCGTCGCGGGCGAGCTCGTCGGGCGTCGCCTCGGAGGCCACGTCGGCGGGCGGCTCGTACCACCCGGGATCACCGTCGCCGGTGAGGTGCTCGCGGATCTTGACCAGGGTGAACATGCCGCCCATATCGATCGTGCCGTGGCGACCCGTGCCGCCGAGCATGGTGATCGAGTTCGCGGGCTGCGTCATCCGCATGGCGGCCATCTCGCCCATGCCGTCCTTGCCCATCGTCATCGCGCCGGGGACCACGCGGCCGAGCTGGGCGTCGAGCCCGCGGGTGTCGGCGCCGATCAGGTTCGCGGCGTCGTGGCCCATCTGGTTCATCGCGTGGTGGGTCATGTGGCAGTGCAGCGGCCAGTCGCCGAGCGCGCGGGCGACGAGCTCGATCGTGCGCGTGGTACCGACCGGGACCAGGATCGTCGTCTCGGGGATCCGGGCGGAGGTCGGGACCGGGCCGCCGTCGGTCGCCACCAGCTCGAAGGCGTGGCCGTGGATGTGGATCGGGTGGTGATCCATCGGCCCGAGGTTCGCGAGCCGGATCCGGATCAGGTCGCCGCGCTCGGCGACGAGCGGTGCGGTGGCCGGGAACGCCTTGCCGTTGAACGTCAGCACGTTGAAGTCGTTCATCGCGAGCGGATCGGCGCGCCGGGTGCCGATCGGGATCTTCCACTCGTGGGTCATCAGCGCGTAGTCGCGGACCCGGCGCGGCTCGGGGGCGCGCGGATGGACGACGATCATGCCCATCATGCCGAGCGCGATCTGGGTCATCTCGTCGGCGTGCGGGTGGTACATGAACGTGCCGGCGCGGTCGAACGTGAACTCGTAGCGGAACGTCTTGCCGGGGGCGATCGCGTCCTGGGTCAGGCCGGCGACGCCGTCCATGCCGTTGGGGATGAACAGGCCGTGCCAGTGGATCGAGGTCGGCTCGGGGAGCTGGTTGGTGACGTAGACCCGGACGCGATCGCCGACCACGGCCTCGAGCACGGGGCCGGGGCTGACACCGTTGTAGCCCCAGGCTTCGATGTCGAGGCCGGGCGCGATCTGGTGCTGGATCGGCACGGCGCGCAGGTGGAAGATCTTGATGCCGTGCCGGACGGTGAACGGCAGCAGCGAGCCATTGGGGACGACGACATGGTGACCGGCAACGCCGGTGTGGGCATCGACGTGGGAGTCGGCGGCGTGGGGGTCGGTGGCGTGGGGGTCGGCGTGGGCGTGGACGGGCGGCGTATTGCCTGGCTGCGGCGGCCGCGCGGGTGCGTGGCCCGGTGCCGTGGCAGCAGGTGTGGCGGGCTGCGGTCCGGCGGGCTGCGCAGCAGTATGCTTGGCGACCAGCGACGCACCGGCGACCAGACTGGATCCGAGGAGCGCGCGTCGGGTGATCGTCATCGGGGCTCTTCGAGCATGATACCGCGCGACAGCGCCGTGACCTCGGCCATCGCGTTCCAGTAACGCCGGGTCGCGTCGACGTAGGCGTGGGCACCCTCGGCGAGCTCGCGGCGTGCGACGATCAGCGCGAACGGGTCGGCGTCCATCGCGTTGTAGTGCGCCAGGGTCTCGTCGACGATCTGCCGGCGCAGCGGCAGCACCACGTCGTGCAGCCGGCGGGCTTCCTGGTACGTCGCGAGCGCGGTGACGCGGGCGGCGCGGGCGGCGGCGCCGAGCTCGACTGCCTCGGCCGCGAGCTCGTGATCGGCCCGCCGGACCGCCGCGTTGGCGCGCGCGCGCTCGCCGGCGCGCTGATCGAACACCGGGAGGCCGATCTGGATCGCCGGGCCGATGCCGGTCTCGTTCGGATCGGCGGCGATCGCGACCCCGAGGCCGAGCTGGGGCAGGAACGCCTGGAGCCGCTCGGTCTGTGCGCGGTGCGCGGCGGCGTCGCGGCGATCGCGGCCGGCAACCAGCTCGAGGCTCGCAGCGGCGGCGGTGGCCTCGAGTGCGTCGAGTGTGGGCGGCGCGGCGGGCAGATCGCGCAGCGCGCCGGCGGCGGTCCATTTCGTCTGGTCGCCGGACAGCCCGAGCAGCGCGGTAACGGTCTCGTGGCGGGTCTCGGCGGCGGCGGTCGCGCGCGCGAGCTCGATCCGGGCCTGCTCGCGGGCGTCGCGGTCGCGGGCCAGCGCGAGGTCGGTGGTGTTGCCGGCGGCGTGCATCCGCTCGCGCAGCGTGGCGCCGGCGTCGGCGGCATCGAATGCGGTCTGGCGCAGCGCGATGTCCTGCTGCGCGGCGAGCAGATCGTCGAACGCGATCTCGACCCGGGTGGCGATCCGGAGCGCGGTCGCGGCAGCGTCGGCGCGGGCGGCCGCGAGCTCGGCACCAGCGGCGGCCCGGCGCCCTGGCGCGGCGAGCAGGCCGAGCACGCTCTGGATCGCGTCGAGCTCGTATTCGTCGTGCGAGACCCCGAACCGCGCCTTGGCCTCGATGCTGACCGGGCCGATGCCGAGCGCGCTGGCGACGTCGCCGCCGGCGATGTCGAGCGCGTCGAACGCGGCGTGCAGCCGCGGGTTCTGGGCGAGCGCGATGCGGACTGCCGCCGCGGCGTTGAGCGGCTGGGTGAGCAGGCGATCGATCTCGGCGGCGCTCAGGTTGTCGCCATCGGCCGGCGCGCCGATCCGGTCGGCGACCAAGCGATCGACCGGTGCCCGCAGCTCCTGCGACGATGGCACGCAGCTCGCCAGTGCGGCGAGCGCCAGCCACGCGAGCTTGCGGAACGCGCTCACGTGGGCGTGGGTGCCGGACAAAGCGCCCACGTGGGCGTAGGGATCGTGGGCGTGGGCACTGGACACCCCGTGCTTGTGGGCGTGGGGACCGGACAGAGCGCCCGCGTGGGCACGGGAGTCGTGGGCGTGAGTGCCTGCCAAATCGCCCACGCGGGAGTGGGGATCGTGGGCGTGGGGATCGAACAACACGTGCTCGTGGGCGTGGGTGCTGGACAGAGCGCCCACGTGGGCGTGGGGATCGTGGGCGTGGGGATCGTGGGCGTGGGGATCGTGGGCGTGGGGATCGAACAACACGTGCTCGTGGGCGTGG
>DATBBB010000094.1:0-3653 GCA_036271215.1 Kofleriaceae bacterium
CGGGAAGAAGCCCTTGGGCACGTGGAGGGCGAGCAGCACGGTGACCGCGAGCGTGGCGAGCGTGACGATCAGCGTGGTGCGCTGATGGCGGAGCACGACCTGCAAGGTGCGATCGTAGAACCGGCCGAGCCCGGCGAACCCGCGCTCGAACCCGCGCGCCAGCATGCCGGGCTGCTGCTGCGCGTGGTCCTTGAGGATCCACGCGCACATCATCGCGGTCAGGGTCAGCGACAGGATCGCCGAGATCACGATCGCGATCGCGAGGGTCACCGCGAACTCGTTGAACAACCGGCCGACCAGGCCGCCCATGAACAGCAACGGGATCAGCACCGCGACCAGCGATACGGTCAGCGACACGATCGTGAACCCGATCTGCTTGGCGCCCTTGAGCGCGGCGTCGAACGGCTTGTCGCCGTGCTCGATGAACCGCGACACGTTCTCGACCATCACGATCGCGTCGTCGACCACGAACCCGGTCGAGATCGTCAGCGCCATCAGCGACAGGTTGTCGAGCGAGAACCCCCACAGCTTCATCACGCCGAACGTGCCGATCAGCGACAGCGGCACCGCGACGCCGGGGATGATCGTCGCGCGGATGCTGCCGAGGAACAGGTAGATCACGCCGACGACCAGCGCGATCGTGAGCACCAGGGTGAACTGCACGTCGTTGACCGAGGCGCGCACGGTCTCGGTGCGGTCGGCGAGCACCTCGACGTCGATCGCCTGCGGCATCGACGCGCGGAGCTGCGGCAGCAGCTTCTTGATATTGTCGGTGACGTCGATGATGTTGGCGCCGGGCTGGCGCTGGACGTTGACGATGATCGCACGCTTGGCGGTCTTGCCGTCGCTGCCGGCGCCGTGCTTGGCGATCGCCTGCGGGTCCTGGCTGCCGAGCGCGACGCCGCCCGCGCCGACCCCGGCCCAGCCGGCGAGCTGCGCGTTCTCGACGCCGTCGATCACGTTTGCCACGTCGCTCAGCCGGACCGGTGAGCCGTTCTTGTACGCGATGATCAGCGGCTTGAAGCTCGCGGCGTTGGCGAGCTGATCGTTGGTCGCGATCGCCCAGTCCTGGCGCTCGCCGTCGAGGTTGCCCTTGGGCTGGTTGACGTTGGCGGCGGCGATCGCGTTGCGGACGTCCTCGATCGTGAGGTCGGTGCCGGCGAGCGCGACCGGATCGACCTGGACGCGGACCGCGGGCTTCTGGCCGCCGCCGATCGTCACCAGGCCGACGCCGGACACCTGCGAGATCTTCTGTGCGAGCACCGAGTCCGCGAAGTCATCGACCTCGGCGAGCGGCAGGGTCGCCGACGACACCGACAGGGTCAGGATCGGCTGGTCCGCGGGGTTGCTCTTCGAGTAGGTCGGCGGTGCCGGCAAGGTCCGCGGCAGCAGGTTCGACGCCGCGTTGATCGCGGCCTGGACGTCCTGCTGCGCGGCGTCGATGTCGCGATCGAGCGTGAACTGCAGCGTGATCTGCGAGCTGCCGAAGCTCGACACCGACGTCATCGCCGCGAGCGACGGGACCTGGCCGAACTGGCGCTCGAGCGGCGTGGTGACCGACGAGGCCATGGTATCGGCCGACGCGCCGGGCAGCTGGGTCGACACCACGATCGTCGGGTAGTCGACCTGCGGCAGCGCCGCGACCGGCAGCGTGCGGTAGCCGACGATGCCGGCCAGCAGCAGACCGAACATCAGCAGCGTGGTCGCGACCGGCCGCCGGATGAAGGGCTCGGAGATGCTCACGGGGTGACGGGCTGGTTCGACGCGGTCGGCCCCGTCGCCGGTTCGCGTGAGCGGGACGGAGCCACGGGGCGTGCAGCGGCCTGGTTCGCCGGCGCGTGGCTGGTATCCGCGGTCCCCGCGGTCCCCGCCGCGGTGGCCGGGGCTGCGACCGGCGCCGCGCCGGAACCCGATGCGCCCGATGTGCCGGGAGCCGCGGCCGGCTCGGGAGCCGCCGTCGCCGACGACTGGGCGCTCGCGCTGCCGGCGTCGCTGCCGGCGCCCGGGCGATGCTTGCCGTGGCCGCGCGGGCCCGCATTCGAGCCCGCCGAGCCGTCGGCCGCGCCCGCCGCCGGGCCACCGCCACCGCCGGTCGACGCCTGGACCCGGCCGCCGGGCCGGACCTGGTTCTGGCCCTCGATGATCACCTGCTCGCCACCGCCGAGGCCCTTGGCGATCACCGAGACCTCGCCGGTGGTCAGCGCCACGGTGACCGGCCGCATCTGCGCGGTCTGGTCGTCGCCGACCGCGTAGACGTACGTGCCCTGCGGGCCGCGCTGGACCGCGACCGTCGGGATCACGATCGCGTCCTTGCGGATCTCGACCAGCATGCGCGCCTTGACGAACGCGTTGGGCCACAGCAGCCGGTTGGGGTTGGGGACCAGCGCCTTGAGCCGCAGGGTCGCCGTGGTCTGGTTGATCTGGTTGTCGAGCACCGCGAGCTTGCCGGTCGCGAGCTTGGTCGCGCCGTCGCGGCTCATCACCTCGACCGGGACCTCGCCGTGGGCCAGCGCCTGCACGACCGCCGAGAGCTGATCCTGCGGCACGGTGAAGAACACCGCCGCCGGATCGATCGCCGTGATCACGACGATGCCGTTCGCGTCGGTCTGGTGGATCAGGTTGCCGGCGTCGATCTGGCGCACGCCGGTGATGCCGTCGAGCGGCGAGCGGACCGATGCGTAGTCGAGCTGCAGCTGGGCGTTCTCGATCTGCGCCTGGTCCATCTTGACCGAGCCCTCGAACTGGCCGACCATGCCGGCGACCTCCTCGACCTGCTGGCTCGCGACGAGGTTCTGCGCCAGCAGGCCCTGGTAGCGCTTGAGGTTGGCCTGGTTGGTCACCAGCTGGGCCTTGTCGCGCTCGAGCGCGCCCTGTGCCTGGTGCAGCGAGACGATGAACGGCCGCGGATCGATCTGCATCAGCAGGTCGCCGCGCTTGACCATCTGGCCCTCGGTGAACGCGACCTTGTCGATCTTGCCGTCGACCTGGGGCCGCACGATCACCTGCTGCATCGCCGCGACCGTGCCGAGGCCCTCGAGCCAGATCGGCAGATCCTTGCGCGCGGCGGCCGCGACCTGGACGGTCACCACGCGGTTCTCGCCGCTGCCTCCGCCGGCGCCCGACGGACCACCCGCGCGATCCGAGCCGCCGGCCCGCCCGCTGCCCGCCGCCGCGGCGTCCGATGACGCCGTGCGTTCATGGTGCCGCGAGCGCACGAACCACACGATGCCCCCGACCACCACGGCCGCGACGATCACGCGGATCGCGATCGATCCTCCTCCTCGCTTGGTACTGGACGGGTGCGCGATCTGGGGCGCGGCGGTGTCGGGCATGATGCGTTGATCCGGGGTAGCACGGGGCGGGCCAGGAAATTACGAACTAGCCATGAAGCAGTGTGAACCCTGTCTCCGACGCAGCTTCGGACGTAAATTCCGTCGCAGAGGGGGCATTTTCGCCCCCGTGCGCGCCGCGACATCGTGGGGTCGCATGTCCCTCGCCCCGGCGAGCTTGGGGCCCGTCGGCCTCAGGCGTGCGCGGCGAGGCGACGTGCGCGGGCCGACTGCTCGACACCGCGCGGACGCAGCGCTCGATCGAGCCGGCGCGCACGCCTGAACGCACGCACGAACGACGCGTGACCGCACGAGCGAACGCGC
>DATBBB010000095.1:0-2350 GCA_036271215.1 Kofleriaceae bacterium
GCATGGTGCACCTGCCGGCGGTCAACACGCCGCAGTTCGACTGGTGCGTCAACCGCACCGATCACGCGCTCGAGCCGGTGTCGCCGATCTTCCAGCCCGAGATCGTCGCCGACGCGATCCACCACGCCTCGCTGCACCCCAAGCGCGAGATCTTCCTCGGCTGGCCGGCGATCAAGGCGATCGTCGGCAACAAGCTGATCCCCGGCACCGTCGACCGCTACCTTGCCTCCGCCGGATACACCAGCCCGCTCACCGCCACCCCCAACACCCACCCACCGACCAACCTGTTCGCGCCGGTCGCCGGCGATCGCGGCGCGCGCGGCCGGTTCAACGCCGAGGCTCGCTCGACCGACCTCGTCGCCCGGACCTCGACCGTCCTGGGCGGCTCCGGCGTCCAGGCCGCGATGGCCGCCGGCGTCGCCCTGCTCGGCGCCGCCCTCGTGCTCGGCTTCCGCCTGTGGGTCACCAGCCGCCCTCACTGATCCGCGCGTAACCACTGGTAGGCACCAGGCGCGCGCGGATCACGTCGCCGCGCCGGATCGCATCGCCGCGCACGAGCAGGTCGCCAGGCTGCTCGAACCGGTCGAACGCCGGCTGGATCAGCTCAACGATCACCAGGGCCGGCTCGCGCGCTTCGGTGCTGGGAATGTCGCCGGGCAGGCGGCCCTGGACATGGCGGAGACCGCGATTCGATCGTGGCGCCAGCGGCTCGCGCTCGGCGCGATGATCCGCACCGAGGAGCTGGTGATGCGGTTTCGCGCCGGGGCGGAGGTGATCCGCTTCCATCGCGACGGTCCGATCCTTGGTCCGCTTCAGGGGCCCGATCGGCTACGTGCGTCAGCTGATCGATGCGGCGCGCTCGAAGCTGCGGATCATGCCTGGCTACGGGCGCGCCGGGTTCGAGGCACGCGCGGAGGTCAAGAAGCTGCTCGAGATCGAGCACGAGCTGACCACGCTGAAGACGAGGCTCGAGAACGGCACGCATGTTGTCGAGCAGGGTCGCAGGCTCGACGCGCCCGCGATCGACACCGAGCTCGCGCAGGTACAGGAGCAACTCGAGCTCGAGGCGACCCGGCTCGACAGCTAGAAATGGATCTCGGCGATGGCGAGAAAGCAGTCGACGTTCCAACGATCATCAAGATCACCGCGAGTAAACCATGACCTACTTCGCAAATCTTCGACGCTTGGCGGAATACCTCGACCGTCCAGTTCACGAGGCGGAGCGCGGATCGATCGCGACGTTCAACGACCTGCCGCCCACCATGGTCGAAGAAGTAAAGGCGATCCGAAGCCGCGGCGGCAGGCTCCCCGCATGCGACTACCTCGCGTTCTTCGTTGCCACCCATGACGGATGTGACGTCGAGGACTTCTGTGAAGAGGTGCTCGAGGGTGGCGCGGAGGTCGCGACGTGGCACATCCGCGATTGCCTGGTGGGCGTGGCCGAGCGGCACCGAGAGGGGATCTCGCTGACCGTCGAGCGATACCTGGCGATCCTCGACCCGATGCCCGGCGAGCGCTGGTACCGCGTCGATGCGCTTCACCCTCACGATGACAAGTTCCCGGTGCCCGGCACCGGACCCGGCACATTGATGCGTGACACGCATTACTGGACAAGCATCGACATGGAGAAGCCGTACCCACCGATCCACCGACTCATCATCTCCCCCGAGCGCCTCACGGTCTCGCGCATTCCGGCGGAGAACATCGACGTGGAGATTCGCCGGTGGATGGCGAGCGTCGCCGCGTGGTGGGCGAGCGAGTACTTGCTCGCCGAGGGTGACCGCGCAACGGCCGAAGGCGTCCTCGCCGCATATCAGGAGCGCGTCGAGCCGTCGGCCGATGGGCTGATCGCCATTCGCGCACTGGTCCGCGAGGCGCGCCTCGGCCATCCTCGCTGGCCAGGTCAGAGCGGCTACATCGGGCCCGACGACTGGTACCGGCGATGACGCGGCGACCCGCGTACGCATCACGCGCCGGCGAGCAGGCCGGTCCGGGCCGCGGCGAGCTGGTGGAACCCGGTGGCGAGCGCGGCGAGCAGCGCCGGGTCGGCGATGTGACCGTGGTCGCCGAGCTTGGCGCGCGAGAAGACGTGGCCGCCGGCGTCGATCACCTGGCTCGCCATGGTGCGCAGCACCTCGAGCAGGTGGGCGTGGGCGAACGGCGCGCCGCTCGGCGACGCGCTGATCAGGAGCACCGGCTTGCCGAGCGGCTCGGTCGCCGAGACCAGCCAGTCGAGCGCGTTCTTGAGCGCACCTGGGATGCCATGGGCGTACTCGGGGCTCGAGATCGCCCATGCGTCGACGGCGGCGAGCTGGGCGCGCAGCGCGGCGACCGGCGGTGGGAGCGGATC
>DATBBB010000096.1:0-1792 GCA_036271215.1 Kofleriaceae bacterium
CGTGGGTTTGGGCAGCGTGGCAGCGGTGCGACGTCCGGCGAAGCGGGCGGCCGCACATCGGCGATCCCGGGGCCGGGCAAGACCACGCTCGTCGAGGCCATCCCGCAGGCGGCGAAGCACGGCGTGAGCGGCGCGAGCGTGGTGCAGCGCAAGGGCAAGTCCAAGGACCCGCCGGTGACTCCGGCGCTGGTCGTCACCGTCGACGATCACGGTGTGCTCAGCGATGCGCACGGCGAGCGCGCTGGCTTCCGGGGCGGCGACGGCAAGTCGTACGTCGGCGTCGATGCCAAGGGCAAGCCGGGCGCGCCGCTCGCCGGTGCCCGGCTCGGCACCATCCGGCTCGGCAGCGACGCGGTCATCGAGCGCGTCGCGGAGGCCACGCTCGCGCCGGTCCAGGCCGACGCGATCAGCGGTGGCGGGGTGCCCGATCCCCAGCAGACCGCGAAGCAGCGCATGGTCACGACCAATGGCAAGCAGCTCGGCGTCACCGATGGCGACGGGTTCCAGGTGCTCAAGCACGGCACGACCTGGCAGCCGATCGAGCCGAGCGCGCTGCCGGCCGGCATCGCGAGCAAGCTCAACGATCAGACGCGGATCGAGCTCGACGACGGCAGCGCGTGGGTCTGGATGTCGTTCGCGCTACGCGACGAGCACGCGGAGACCGCGCGCTGGGTGCCGCCCGGTCATTCGAAGCAGGAGGTCTCCGATCGCGAGACGTCGGTCCGCGCCGAGGCCAACAAGTTGCCGAGCGGCTCGGACGTCCAGAGGTCGGTCCAGCAGGTCATCAAGACGATCTCGATGATCAGCACGGTCGAGGGCGACTTCGACAGCACGAGCACGAGCGAGGACGACCACGGCAGCCTGGGCATCTTCCAGTGGGCGATGACCAAGGGCTCGAGCGCCGACGCCGGGTCGCTCGGCGTGTTCTTCCGCACGCTCAAGCAGCGCAGCGATGCCGCGAGCGCCAAGGCCGCGAAGGATCGTACCGAGGAGGACCAGCTGTTCATCCGCGCCTGGAAGCAATGCACGGATCAAGGCATCGACGTGAAGGGCAAGCAGATCACGCTCAACGGCAGTCCGGCGACCGGCGGGCAGGTCGAGGGTGCGATGAGCGACGAGATGGCCAAGGGCTCGTTGCGCACCTACCAGCTGGTCGCGGCCAAGGACTGGATCGACGAGTTCCGCGCCACGGTGGTGCGGCCCGGGCCGTCGGGGGCGAGCCTCATCGGCCACGGTTACAGCGAGGCGGGCAGCGGCACCAGCGCGGTCTTGACGTCCGGTAACAACACCATCGCGATCGATGCCGTGGCGCCGGCCACCGTCGGTAGCTTGTTCGCGTCCGAGAAGGCGGTGGTCAACGCGATCATGCTGGGCGTCAACCGGCCCCACTATGTCGAGGCGGCGCTGTGGCGCGCGCTGTCGCCGACGACCGATCCGAGCGCGGAGGCCGAGGCGAGGCTGACCGCGCTGATGGCGGCGCTCGCGGCCGCCGAGCCGCCGGAGCCGGCGGGCGCCAAGAAGACACCCAAGAAGCCGGCCGCGCACAAGTACACCGCCGCGGATATCGCCGCGGCCGGGCCCGAAGCCAATCGGCTGTACGGCGAGCTACGCGCGATCATCTGGCCCAACCGCGCGCTCGACGCCGCGGCGCAGCAGCAGCTCGAGTCGGAGTTCAAGAAGCAAGCGCTCAAGCTCTACGACCCGGCAGACGCGCGCAAGTACCATCGCGAGCGGCGGTTCTCCACCGTCGAGGCTTCCTGGTAAGCGACGTATGCGCAGGTTGGCGATCGGC
>DATBBB010000097.1:0-1707 GCA_036271215.1 Kofleriaceae bacterium
GCGCCGATCGCGATGCCGGACACGGCGACCAGCACCGGCAGCCCGATCGACATCCCGGTGCTCGCCAACGACAGCGATCCGGACGGCGACTCGCTCACGGTCACGGCGGTGACCCAGCCGGCGTCGGGCACGGTGACGATCAACCCCGATGGCACGGTGCACTACGTGCCGGACCCGGCGTTCACCGGCACCGCGACGTTCACCTACACGGTCAGCGATGGCCACGGCGGCACGGCCACGGCGACGGTCACGGTCGACGCCACGGCGGCCGACCGCGCGCCGGTCGCGCTCCCCGACACCGCCACGGCCAGCACCCAGCCGATCGACATCCCGGTGCTCGCCAACGACAGCGACCCCGATGGTGATCTGCTGACGGTGACCTCGCTGACCCCGCCGCTCTACGGCGTCGCGACGATCAACTCCGACGGCACGATCCACTACGTGCCGGATCCGGACCACCCCGGCATCGCGACGTTCACGTACACGATCAGCGACGGCCGCGGCGGTACGGCGACCGCCACGGTGATGGTGATGGTCACCGGCACCGCCGGCGGCGATGGCGACATGGACGGCGACGGCGTCCCCGACCGGATCGACAACTGCCCGACGACCCCGAACCCCGATCAGGCCGATCAGGATCACGATGGGATCGGCGACGCCTGCGATCCGGACAAGAACGGCGACGGGTTCAACGACAACGACGGCGTGTCGGGCGGCGGCTGCACGACCACCGGCGGCGGTGGCGGTGGGCTGTTCCTCGGGCTCAGCGCGCTCGGGGCGCTCGGGCTGGTTCGCCGGCGCCGCTGGACGGTGGGTTCGAACGGTCAAGGTCACCGCGGCATGCGCGCCGCACTGGAGGGGCATCGACGAGGCACCCGGTGGAGCACCCGGTGGAGCGATCGACAGGGCACGCAGGCCGGCGCGATCGCGCTCGGCGTCCTGATCGCCGCGGTCGCGGCGCCGGGCATCGCGTCGGCGCAGGTCGTGGAGCCGGCGAACTTCGGCGTCGAGCGGTTCCAGCTGTCGTCGGATCGCGACGGCCTGTTCAACGTCGAGTCCGGCGAGGTCCGCGGCCACATGGCGGTCTCGGCGGGGCTATGGATCGGCCTGGCCAACGATCCGCTGGTGGTCTACGCGGGCAGCCGTGACAACCGCGCGGGCGAGCTGGTCGCCAACCGCGCCGGCGGCAGCCTCGACGTCTCGTTCTCGCCGGCCCGCTGGCTGGCGATCTCGCTCGATCTGCCGCTCGTGGTCTACCAGGACCGGCCGTCGACCAGCGCGATCTCGACGATGGACCTCAACTCGCTCAACAGCTTCGGGACGTCCGACCTGCGGATCAGCCCCAAGATCGGGCTGCTGCACCAGGCCGATCATGGGGTCAGCCTCGCGCTGATCCCGACGCTGATCGTCCCGACCCGCAGCACGAGCGACGCGTACTTCGACGACCAGGGCTTCGGGTTCGCCCCCGAGCTCGCGCTGTCGCGCCACTGGACCGGCTGGCACGCGGCGGTCAACGCCGGCTACCACGTCCGCAAGCGCGCGACGTTCCTGAACCAGGTCGTCGACGACGAGCTGTTCGCGTACGCCGGCCTGGGCTACCAGTTCGCCGACCGCGGCGGGCCGCCGCTCGGGATCGACGCCACGGTGTCGGGCGCGACCGCGGCGCGCGCGCCGTTCGAGAACTTCAACGAGAACGCGCTCGAGGTC